>AZHR01000022.1 GCA_000504625.1 alpha proteobacterium SCGC AAA240-E13 | reverse complement strand
AACATATAGAAGGTTTTGATCCAAAAGTGGATGGATTTGACCAAGTTCCTTTTGCTGATCACGAGGCGCTAAAAAAAGCAATTAGTGCAAAGACAGCTGCCATTATGGTTGAAACGATTCAAGGTGAAGGAGGAATAAAGGAAGTTCCAGACTATTGTTTAAAAGGTTTAAGAGAATTATGTGATGAAAAAAATCTTCTTTTAATTTTAGATGAAGTTCAAAGTGGTATTGGAAGAACGGGGGATTTTTTTGCATTTGAACAATCAGGTATAGTTCCCGATATTGTACCAATTGCAAAAGGAATTGGTGGAGGCTTTCCTTTAGGTGCCTGTTTACTTACAAAAAAGGTATCAGTTGGAATGAAACCCGGAACCCATGGGTCAACTTTTGGTGGAAATCCTTTAGCAATGGCGGTTGGAAATGGTGTATTGGATGTAATTTTGAAAGATGGATTTTTAAATAATGTTAAAAAAATTTCTGAATATTTTGATCAAAAATTAATTAATATTAAAAAAAGATATCCAAAAATTATTTTAGAAATAAGAGGTAGAGGACTCATGAGGGGTTTAAAATTATCGGTTGATAATACAAGGTTCATTGAAAATCTTATGAAAAATAAAATGCTGGCTGTAAAAGCTGAAGAACAAGTTATAAGACTGTTTCCAGCATTAATTGTTTCAAAAAAAGAAATTGATGAGGCCATCAACAAACTTACTAGAGCATGCAAGGAAATGAGTTAATTATGAGAAATTTTATAAATATAGCAGATGTAGATAAAGCAGATTTAAGAAAAATTATAAATCATGCAAAATTGCAAAAAAAAAAAAGATCTGGTCTAAAAAAATCAGCTATAGATCCGGATGCTCCTTTGGTGGGAAGAACATTAATTATGATTTTTGAAAAACCTTCAACAAGAACAAGAATTTCTTTTGATCTTGCAATGAAGCAGTTAGGAGGACAATTATTAGTGCTAGATCCAAAAGAAAGTCACTATGGAAGTGGGAATGAAAATACACATGATACGGCAAAGATATTATCTCAATATGGTGATATTGCGATGATGAGAACCCATAAACATGAGCATTTTTTAGAGTTTTCTAAACATTTAGATATTCCCATCATAAACGGTTTAACAAATTTGAGTCATCCTTGTCAGATCATGTCGGATATTATGACTTTTGAAGAATTAAAAGGATCAATTGCTAACAAAAAAATTGCATGGCTAGGTGATGGTAACAATATTGTTTATTCTTTAATGGAAGCATCAGTACAGTTTGATTTTCAATTAGCTATTGCTTGTCCGAAAAAATTTAAACCTGATAAAAGAATTATTGAATGGACAAAAAATAAAAAGGCAAAAATATTGATTACAAAAAATCCAGCTAAAGCAGTAAATTTAGCTGATTGTGTTATGACTGATAAATGGATTTCAATGGAGAATAAAGCAAATAAAAAAAAAAAGAAAAAAATGTTAAAAGCCTACCAAGTAAATAAAAAAATTATGAAACTAGCTAAAACAGATGCAATTTTTATGCATTGTTTACCAGCTAGTAGAGGAGAAGAAGTGACCAATGAAGTAATGGACGGAAAGCAATCAGCTGTTTGGCTAGAAGCATTAAATAGAATTCACGTTCAAAAAAGTATTATTGAATGGTGTTTAAAAAATTAAGGTAATGGCATTGGAGAGTCACCTTGTTCGTTTAGGAAAATAATAATTGAGGCTCTATCTTTTTCTTTTTTAAGACCCGCATATGCCATTTTTGTTCCTTTTATATAATTTTTTGGTTTAATTAAAAAAGAATTTATTTCTTGAAAATCCCAATTTTTATTTAGTTCACTCATTCCCTTTGAATATTTATAATCACTAATGGATCCTACCTTTCTTCCAATTACTCCCCATAAAACAGGACCAATCTTATTGCCTCCACCTTTCGATATTGAATGACAGGCTGCACATTGTTTAAACACTTTCTTACCATGATCTATATCTCCTAAAGCCAAAAGGTTCTTAATCTCATTCTTATCCTTAGCTTTTGCTGTATCATCCTTGCTAATTTTTTTAGTTTCAGTAGGTGTGGCTACTATATATGTAGTCACTTCAGGAGTTATTACATTATATATAACGTTAGCTAACTTATTTATGCCAATAACAATAACTACCGTTAATATGATAGATGCAATTATTTTATTTATTTCAAATTTATCCATAAGTTTTTGTAAAATTCCTAATGAAGATATATCATTAGTTAATAAAAAAAACTTTGTTTAACAATAAAAATTTGCGTCTGATAGACGCACTTTGTTATCTAAAGCTTAAAATATGAGTAAGTCAGTAATTATTATTCCATCCAGATTAGAAGCAAAAAGATTGCCAAATAAACCTTTGCTAAAAATTAATAATATACCAATGATAATTCATGCGATGAAGAGAGGAAAAGAATCAGAAGTCGGTGATGTGATTGTTGCAACACCAGATAAAGAAATTTTTGATTTGGTTAAAAAAAATTCTGGGAAAGTAATTTTTACTAGCAAACATCATTCTACAGGTACTGACCGAGTTTATGAGGCATTACAGGAAATTTCTGATGAAGAAATCAATATTGTGATTAATTTACAAGGTGATATGCCTAATTTAGATCCTGTCGACATTAAAAATTTAGACTATCTAATGAGGAAAAGTAAATGTGAAATGGGAACTTTGGCTTGTATTGTTCAAAATAAAGAAGAACTTAAAAATACAAATGTTGTCAAAGTAGAAACTTTTGAAGGACTTAGTTATTCAAATTTCTTAAGAACTAAAGACTTTTTTAGAATAACAAAATCAATAAATACGGAAAAAATTTATCATCATATAGGTATTTATGCATTTACAAGGGATGCATTATCTAAGTATGTTAAATTTAGTAGAACTAAAAACGAAATAGAAAAAAAACTCGAACAAATGAGAGCAATGGATAATAATATGGAAATTAGAGTAGCTTTATCAAAATCTTTCCCCTTAGGCATAGATACAGAAGAAGATTTTCTTTTAATTAAAAAATCTATGGAATATAAATCATAAAAATAATGAAGATTATTTACCAAGGATCTGCAGGAGCCTATTCTCATTTAGCTGCATTGGAAGTTTATCCCAATGCAGAAACAAATTCTTGTAATACTTTCGAGGAATGTTTTAGACTGGCCAAAGAAGACAATAAAATCAATATCATAATTCCGGTAGAAAATTCGTCTACTGGATTTATAGGTTTAGAATATTTAATTTTTAAATATCGATTAAATATCTACGCTGAACATTTCCATTCAGTTAAACATAATTTGTTAGCATTGCCGGGCACAAAATTGAGAGATATAAAATATGTTAGAAGTCATGCTCAGGCAATAAGTCAGTGTCAAAAAATTATTAAACAAAATAATTTACAAATTAATATTCATGCTGATACTGCTGGAAGTGCAAAATATATTGCAAAAAATAAAAAAAAAGACGAGGCAGCTATAGCTTCGAATCTATCAGCCAAAATTTATAATTTAGATATAATCGCTTCAAATATTGAAGACGAATCAGGAAACGTGACAAGATTTCTTATTATGGGAAATAATGTTTCTCAACCAGAGTTAAAAGATAAAAAATATATTACCTCCTTCTTATTTAAACTAAAAAGCAAACCAGCAGCTCTTTACTCTGCGCTTTCTGGATTTGCAATTCAAGGAGTAAATTTAACTAAACTTCAAAGCTATCCAGAAAAAAATTCGTTTACATCATATTTTTTTCTCTGTGATTTAGATGGACATATAGAAGATCCAAAAGTTCAAAAATCCCTAGAAGAACTAGGTCTTCATTGTGAAGATTTTCACGTTCTAGGAGTATATGAAGCCGATAAATTTAGAGAAAAATAAATATATTTTTTTTGGACTTTAATCTTGTAGATAAGAAATTATTCCTGATATAATAAATTGGAGGCTAGCAGTAGGTGGAATTTCTCGAATAATCCGGTCAGGACGGAAACGTAGCAGCCGAAACGAAAAAATTTCAGGTTACTGTTTAGTCTCCTAATAAAATGAATAATCACGAAACTAAAGTACTAGCTTTAAAGTATAGACCAAAAACTTTTTCCGATTTAATTGGACAAGATGTTATGGCAGAAACAATCGTAAATTCTATTAAAATGAATAATGTGCCTAACGCTTACCTTTTCTCAGGCATCAGAGGTGTTGGCAAAACAACAACAGCAAGAATAGTTGCAAAAGCATTAAATTGCAATAATGGAATAGAAAATTTATGTCAAAATAAGTTGTGTGATAATTGCATTGCCATTTCAAACTCAAACCACATAGATGTTTTAGAAATGGATGCAGCGTCTAAAACAGGAATTGATGATGTACGAGATTTAATAGAATTTTCAAAATATGGGCCGAGTGTTGCAAAGTTTAAAATATTTATTATTGACGAAGTGCATATGTTATCAAAACAGGCATTCAACGGTTTATTGAAAACATTAGAAGAGCCTCCACCATATTTAAAATTTATTTTTGCAACAACAGAAATAAAAAAAATACCAATTACCGTAATATCTCGTTGTCAAAGATTTGACCTTACTAGGGTAAAATCAGATTTACTTTTGAGTTTTATAAAGAAAATATCTCTTCTTGAAAAAGGAAAAATTTCTGAAAATGCATTGAAACTTATTGTAAAAATTTCAGAAGGTTCTGTGCGAGATAGTTTGTCACTTTTGGATCGTGCACTAATTACCCAAAAAATTGAACAAAAAGAATTAAATTTAGATTTAGCACAAAAAATATTTGGATATTTTGACAAATCGCATTTAATTGAATTAGTAAAATTTATTTTTGAAGGAAAAGAAAAACAATCATTAGTAAAGTTTAGAAACATCGCTGATCTAGGTATAGATCCAAAAATTTTTTTAAATGATTTTTTAGAAATTATTTATTTTATGAAAAACATAAAAATTTTTGGTAAGGATGAAATAAATTTTTCACTCTCTGATAATCAGGCTAAAGAAATTGAACAGTTATCTAATCAAGTAGATGTTGAGACATTAATAATGTTTTGGCAATTTGGTATAAAATCGCTAGAAGAATTAAATATTGTTTCCAATCAATATTTGTCAATAGAAATGTTTTTGATTCGATTAATCTACTTGAAACAAATTCCAAAATTAGAAAAATTGCTTACCGACGTTGATATATCTTATGAAAAAGGAAGTTCAAATAAAAATGAAACACTACCTGGTACTAAAAAAGAAGTTAGAGAAGATATAATTAGAGAAAAAAATCAGTCTATGGATCAAATTAAAACTATTATCCAGGAAAAGAAGGAAATTTTAGAAAATGATAGCATACCAAAATCATTATATGAAAATGGGCATACCAAAGAAACTTTATTAAGCTTTGATAATTTAATTCATTTATGTTCAAAATATAAAGAAATGCAGTTGAAATACGATTTAGAAAAAAATGTAAGATTAGTAAAATTTTTAGATGGACAAATGGAATTTTCATTTAATGAAAATCTTGATAAAGATTTTATAAAAAATTTATCCAAAAAATTATTTCATTGGACAGATAAAAGATGGATTATAACTTTGTCTAAAAAAAAAGGTCAACCAACGCATCAAGAAATAAAAGTAGAAAAAAAACAAATTATGCTTAAGGAAATAATTGAAACCGAGGTATATAAAAAAATGATCGAAGTCTTTCCCGATGCTAAATTAATTTCCGTAGAGAAAAGTGAAAAGAATGAATGAGTGATTTTTCAAAAGTTTTAGAGCAAGCAAAAGATATGCAAAACAAAATGAGGGAAACTCAGGAAGCCCTCAAAAAAATTGAAATTGAAGGTGTTTCTGGAGGAGGTTCTGTGAAAGTTTGTTTAAATGGAGATGGCGAATTAATAAAAATGAATATATCCCCTGAAATAATGAAAGAAAGTAAAGAAATATTAGAAGATCTGATCATAGCCGCACACACTGATGCAAAAAAAAAAATAAAAAGCAAAGCATCTGAAGAATTATCAAAAATTATGGGTGGAATCCCTTTGCCCCCAGGTTTTAAGTTGCCATTTTAAAGTCTTATGCAAAAAAATATCTCAGAAGTCGAAGAACTTATAAAATTGATTTCAAAATTACCTGGATTAGGTCCTAAGTCTGCTAAGAGAATTGTATTAGCACTTATAAACAAGAGAGAGGAATTGGTAAAACCATTAACAAATACATTGGCTAGAGTTTATAAAAATATTATTAGATGTAATATTTGTGGAAATATTAAATCTTTAGATACCAATTGTACCTGGCAAAATTGTTCATATTCAGAAAAAAATTATAAACAAATTTGCGTAGTAGAAAATATTGCGGATATGTGGGTAATTGAAAGTGCGGGCATTTATAAGGGATACTACCATATACTAGGTGGAACATTATCATCTTCTGAGAACAAAAAAACCGATAATTTACTTATTCCTTCTTTGGTTGAAAGAGTAAAGAAGGATACTATAAATGAAGTTATCATAGCTACTAGTGCAACTATTGAAGGACAAACCACAGCTCATTATATTCAAGATAGTTTAAAAAATACCAATGTTAAAATTTCAAAGTTAGCACAAGGTCTGCCAGTAGGTGGAGAAATAGAATTTTTAGATGATGGAACTTTATTTTCAGCATTTAAAAATAGAGGTCCCGTAGTTAGCGACTAGATTTTTTTTAGTAGCCTATTCAAGTGAAGAATGGGTTCTGTGTAACCAGATGGCTGGCTTCTTCCATGAAAAACTAAGTCACAAGCCGCTTTAAATGCAATAGATGTTTCATAGTTATCAGACATTGGTTTATATGGAGCATAACCTTTTAAAGCGGGGTCCTTGATATTTTGTTTATCTACAATTCTTGCCATTTTTTTCATAGTTTGTAAAACTTGTTCTTTGCTGCAAATTCCGTGATGAAGCCAATTAGCAATGTGTTGTGATGAAATTCGTAAAGTTGCTCTGTCTTCCATCAAACCCACGTTATTAATATCAGGTACTTTTGAACAACCTACTCCTTGATCTATCCATCTAACGACATAACCTAAAATACCTTGTGTATTATTTTCTAATTCCTTAGTAATTTCTTCCATTGACCAATTTGGTCTATCTGCAATTGGAATTGTAAGAATATCCATAAGTTTTGCTGGCGTTCTATTTTTTAATTCCTTCTGTTTAGAAAACACATTAATTTGATGATAATGTAGAGCATGAAGCGTTGCAGCAGTTGGAGATGGAACCCAAGCGCAATTAGCACCAGATTTTGGATGATTAATTTTTTGATTAACCATGTCTGCCATTTTATCTGGAGCAGCCCACATACCTTTTCCAATTTGAGCTACACCAGAAAATTTGCATGATAAACCTACATCAACATTATTATTCTCGTATGCAGAAATCCATTTAGAAGATTTCATATCTCCCTTTTTTATCATTGGTCCAGCCTCCATTGACGTATGCATTTCATCACCAGTACGATCTAAAAATCCAGTATTAATAAAGACAACTCTATTTTTTACAGTTCTAATACACTCTTTCAAGTTAACTGTAGTTCTTCTCTCCTCATCCATTATTCCAATTTTTATGGTATATTTTTTTAGTCCCAAAACATTTTCAACTTTTTCAAAAATTAAATCAGTAAACGCAGCTTCATCAGGGCCATGCATTTTAGGTTTTACAATATAAACAGAATTTGTTTTTGAATTTCCTTTGCTTTTAAAATCATGAATTGCTGCAGCAGTTGTTATAAAAGCATCCATTATACCTTCCGGAATTTCTGATCCATCACTTAATAAAATAGAAGGGTTAGTCATCAAATGTCCTACATTTCGATTAAGCATTAAAGCTCTTCCATGTAATTTAATTTTATTTCCATTAGAAGAAATATATTCTCGATCAGGATTTAGTTTTCTCGTGAGTTTTTTTCCATTTTTTTCTCCTTTATATTGCAGGTCACCTTTCATTAATCCTAGCCAATTTTTATATCCATGCACTTTGTCTTTAGCATCTACAGCAGCAACAGAATCTTCATGATCCATAATTGTGGTTATAGCCGATTCTAAAAATACATCATGTATTGCAGCTTTATCTTGATTACCATCAGGGTTAAAAACTTCGAGCGTACCATCAGGGTCAAAAGCAATATCTATATGAAGATTATTATTTACAAACAGAAGTGAAGATAAATTATTTAATTTTTTTGTATAACCAACAAATTGTTTAGGATTTTTTAGTTTTAAGTTTAAATGATTATTTTCAACTTTTGGGATTGCTGTAATATTTTTCCAGCTACCTTTTTGCAGCGGAACATATGCATCTAAAATATTACGAGCATATTTAATTACTTTTTCTCCTCTTATATGATTGTATTTTTTTCCACGTTCCGCACCATTTGACTCTGAAATTACATCCGTTCCATATAAAGCATTATATAAACTTCCCCACCTAGCATTAGCAGCGTTTAAAGAATACCTTGCGTTCATTACTGGAACTACTAGCTGCGGACCTGCAATTGAGGAAATTTCACTGTCCACATTCTTAGTTTCAATTTGAAATTTTTCCTCACTTTTTTTTAAATAACCAATCTTTATCAAAAAATTTGAATATTCTTTAATATCAATTTTTTCTTCCTTTCTATCTCTGTGCCAAATATCAATTTTTTTTTGTAAATTTTCTCTAAATTCAAGAAGTTTTCTATTTTTTTTGGCAAATTCGTGTGCATATTTATCTAAACCACTCCAAAATTTTTTTTTAGAAACACCAGTGCCAGGTAACAGTTCATTATTAACAAAATTTAATAATTCAGAAGCAATTGATAGCTGTCCTTGTAAAATATATTTTTTTGCCATATTTCTGCATATTATATATATATAGGTAAGATGAAAAGTTATTTAGAATTTGAAAGTGATATTAAAGTTTTAGAAGAACAACTTAATAAGTTAAAAGACCCATTTAACAACGAAGGTTTAGCAGAAGTTGATACAGGAAAAATTAATCAAATTCAAACTGAGTTAGATCAAAAACTTAAGCAAGTTTATTCAAATCTTAGCCGTTGGCAAAAAACTTTGCTTGCAAGACACGAGGAAAGACCTAGGGCAAAATTTTTTATTAATAACTTGTTTTCTAATTTTATAAATTTATCTGGGGATAGGCAATTTGCTGAGGACAAATCGGTATTAGCTGGTTTCGGGGTATTCGAAGATCAATCTGTTTTAGTTATTGGACAAGAAAAAGGTGATGATTTGGACAGTAGAATTGAAAGGAATTTTGGAATGATGCGTCCAGAAGGTTACCGAAAATGTATTCGATTAATGAAACTTGCAGATAAATTTAATATTCCAATAATAACTTTCATTGATACACCCGGAGCTTATCCAGGAGTTGGGGCTGAAGAAAGAGGTCAGGCTGAAGCGATAGCAAGATCAATAGAATGTTCTATGTCTTTGAAAGTTCCAAACATTTCAATAATTATAGGAGAAGGTGGATCAGGAGGCGCAATTGCACTGACATCATCCAATAAAATAATAATGCTTGAAAATGCAATTTATTCTGTAATTTCTCCTGAGGGATGTGCATCCATATTATGGAGAGATCCTAAAAAATCTTTAGAAGCTGCAGATGCAATGAAACTTACAGCACAAGACTTGTTAGACTTAGGAATCATAGATGAAGTTATCAATGAACCACTTGGAGGAGCCCATAGAGATAAAGATACAATAGTTGACGAAGTTAGAAAATGTCTAAGAAAAAATTTAAATGAATTATATGAATTCAATAGAGAAGATATTTTAATCCACCGAAAACAAAAATTTCTTTCTATTGGTAGAAAAAAAGGCTTTATAAAAGATGTTGAAGATAAACATAAAATGACAATGCAAAAAAATATATTTTTAAATTTAAGACAAAAAATTAGTAAGCATAAATTGGTTATACCAATCTCATTAACACTAGTTGTTTTAATTTTATTTACATTATTTTACTTATAATGCTCCACAACAATGTTTAAATTTTTTTTCAGTAACAGGACATTTTTCATTTCTTGATATTTTTTGATTTTTTTTTGCTAGTAGTAGGCAGCCAGGATTATTTGCTATGTTCATTTTATTGACACTTAAATTATTATTTTTTTCTCGTTGAGTTTCAACTGGTTTTTCAACAATAACAAGATTATTTAAAATTGAAATAGTATCAGTTTTAATTTTCTCAAGCAATTTTTCAAACAAAGCAAAAGCTTCTTTTTTGTATTCAATAAGAGGATCTCTTTGACCATATCCTCTTAATCCAATTACTTGTCTTAATTGTTCTAAATATTGGAGATGAAATTTCCAATTCATATCTAAAGTTTGAATAAATATTCTTTTTTCCAATTCGTTATTTTGCTCATTATTTATGAATTTTACCCTTTTTGATCTCTGTTCAATAAATTTATCAAGAATATACTTTCTAAAATTTTCATTATTCATTTTTATTAGCTCATTTATTTCTTCTTCTCTTATATTTCTACCTAACAAAGATTTAATTTTAGTGTTTACACTTTTGTTTCTGGGATCTTTTTCAATAATTTTTTTATCTTTGACAAATTGATCAATTATTTCATTTAGAAAATTGGTGGTTAATGTATTTAATGATAAACTTGATAAGATTTCTTTTCTTTGACTAAAAATTACTTTTCTTTGATCATTCATAACATCATCAAACTTTAAAAGGGTTTTTCTAATATCATAATTTCTTGCCTCAACTTTTTGTTGAGCTCTTTCCAAGGCTTTGTTAATCCAAGGATGATCAATAGATTCATTTTCTTTTAATCCAAATTTTTTAAGCATGTTATCTATTGATTCTGAACCAAATATTCTCATCAGGTCATCTTGAAGGCTGATATAAAAAATGGAATTTCCTAGGTCACCTTGCCTTCCTGATCTTCCTCTTAACTGATTATCAATTCTTCTACTTTCGTGTCTTTCAGTGCCAATAACAAATAATCCTCCAAGTTGTTTTACTTTGCTTTTTTCTTGAATTATTTCATCCTGAGTTTGAATTTTTCTTGGATCATTTTTATTTCCTCCCAATTGAATATCTGTTCCTCTACCAGCCATATTGGTGGCAATTGTAATAGAAGTAAGTTTCCCAGCTTCAGCAATTATACCAGCTTCTTTTTGATGATTCTTTGCATTTAATACATAATGTTTGATATTTTTTTTCTTTAGTATGGATGAAAATATTTCAGATTTTTTAATACTAGTTGTTCCAACTAAAATTGGCTGACCACTTCTGTGACATTCTACGATTTTATTAATTATTGCATTCTTTTTTTCATTATCTGTTCTAAAAATTTGATCATTCCAATCTTTTCGAATCATTGGTTTATGAGTGGGAATTGAAACAACAGGCAAATTATATATATCAAAAAATTCCTCAGCCTCTGTAGAAGCTGTACCTGTCATTCCTGACAATTTTTTATAAAGTCTAAAATAATTTTGATAAGTTATTGAAGCTAAAGTTTCATTTTCAGATAATACTTCCACATTTTCTTTAGCTTCCAGAGCTTGATGAAGTCCATCAGAAAATCTGCGACCTTCCAAGATTCTTCCAGTAAATTCATCAATAATTTTAATACTATTATCTTTTACAATGTAATCTTTGTCCTTAGTAAATAAATGATTTGCCTTCAAAGCTTGATTAACATGATGTACCAAATTCATATTTTCAGGGTCATAAAAATTGTTATTTTTTAAAATTCCAGCACCAGAAAATATTTTTTCAACATTATCTGTTCCCTTATCAGTTAACATTACGTTTTTATCTTTTTCATCAATTTCAAAATCTTTTTTGTCTAATTGCTTAATCAATTTATCAATAGCTAGATATCTACTAGTTTTATCCTGTGTGGCACCTGATATTATAAGGGGAGTTCTTGCCTCATCAATTAAAATACTATCAACTTCATCTACGATACAAAAATTGTGATCTCTCTGAACAGTATCTGACATTGAAAGTTTCATATTATCTCTTAAGTAATCAAAGCCAAATTCGCTATTGGTTCCATAAGTTATATCATAGCTGTAGTTATTTTTTCTTTCATAATCATCTAGACTGTTTGTTATACATCCTACTTGTAATCCTAAAAAATTATAAATTTTACCCATCCAGCTCGAATCTCTTTGAGCCAAATAATCGTTAACAGTTACAATATGTACTCCTTTTTCTTCTAAAGAGTTTAAATAAACTGGCAAAGTGGAAACCAAAGTTTTGCCTTCTCCTGTTTTCATTTCAGCAATTTTATTTTCGTGTAAAACAATTCCACCCATTAATTGAACATCAAAATGTCTTTCGTTTAATGTCCTAAGGGCAGCTTCTCTAACTAGAGCAAAAGCTTCAGGCAATAGACTTTCTAGACTTTCTCCTTTTTTAATTCTTTGTTTGAATTCTACAGTTTTATTTGGAAATTGATCGTCGCTGATCCTTTTAACTGGATTTTCATTATTATTAATTTGTACCACTAAAGAATTAAGCCTATCCAGCTCTTTATCATTGTCCGATTTGAATATTTTTTTTACAAATCTTGAAATACTTAACATTTTTATATTATTTTTTTAATTTGATGAAATTTCATAAAGCTTGTATTTATATAATTATTTATTATCAAAATTAAACAAAATGACCATTAATTTAAAAAACCTATTAAATCCAAAGATAAAAATATCCAAAATGGGTGATTTTCAAGAACTAAAGCAAATTAAAGGACTTTCTATATCCTCTGTTTCAGCAGATTTATACGGAGACGGCAGAGACGACTTGTCCTTATTTTATTTTAAAGACGGAGCAAAATATGCTGCAATTTATACTAAATCTAAAATTGTTTCAGATAGCATTAATTGGAATTTAAAAATTAAGAACAAATTTGTAAAAGCTTTATTGGTAAATACAAAGAATGCTAATACCTTTACCGGAAAACAAGGTTTATTAGGTTTAAAAGAGTTATCTAAAACACTATCAAAACAATTAACAATAAAATTAGCTTTGGCACCGGAAGGAGTAAGTGAAGTGGTTAGTGCAAATGAAATAATTTTTGCTTCAACAGGTGTTATTGGTGAAACTTTTCCAGTTAATAAAATAAAAAAAACGATACCTTATTTAGTGGAACAAATAAAAGACAATCAAAATAAATATATTTGGTTTAAAGCTGCATCTACAATTATGACAACTGATACAAAACCTAAACTTGCTTTTGAAGAATGTGAAATTGGCAGTAAAAAAATAAGAATTTCGGCTATAGCTAAGGGATCTGGAATGATTGCACCAAACATGGCTACCATGTTGGCATTTATATTTACTGATGCAAATATTCCTTCTGTTATTTTAAAAGCATTATTGACAAGAAATGTTAGCACAACATTTAATGCAATAACAGTGGATGGAGATACATCAACAAACGACATGGTAGGAATTTTCGCAACGGGATACGCAAAAAATTCAAAAATTTACAATTCTATAGATCCTAAATTAAAGGATTTTGAAAAATCTTTGCACAATGTAATGCTAAATTTAGCAAAACAAATCATTGTGGATGGTGAAGGTGCAAAAAAATTTTTGATCATTAATGTACTTAAAGCTAAATCAGTTCAAAGTGCAAAAAAAATTGCATTTTCTGTGGCAAACTCTCCGCTTATCAAAACTGCTATTGCAGGAGAAGATCCAAACTGGGGAAGAGTTATTATGGCAATAGGAAAATCGGAAGAAACTATTGCCATTGATAAGTTAAAAATTCAATTTGGAGATTTCACTATTGTAGAAAATGGTCAACAGGTACATGATTATAACGAAAAAATTGTAAAAGAATATATGAAATGGGAATCTATAATAATTAATATTGAACTAAATATGGGAAAAAGTGATTTTACCGTTTATACTTGTGATTTTACCAAGGACTATATTGACATAAATGCTGACTATAGAAACTAAAACTTGATTTATTAATAATAACTATTAATTAATAAAATAAATATGATCAAATACAATTTAACATGCAAGTGTAAGTGTAATTTTGATAGCTGGTTTGCAAGCTCCGAAGAATTTGAAAGACTTATGAAAAGGAAAATAATTACTTGTATTGAATGCGACTCCAATAATGTAAATAAGTCTATAATGGCACCCAATATATCTAATTCAAAAAAGAATAATAAAGAAGATTATAAATTTCAAAAGGATGTGAGAAAAAAAATTATTGAATATCAAAAATTTATTAAAGACAATTGTAAGTATGTAGGTGATAATTTTGCTCATGAAGCTAGAAGCATTCATTATGGTCAAAAAAAAACAAGAGATATTTACGGTAAAGTTACTTCTGAAGAAATTGAAGAATTGAATGATGAAGGAATCGAAACAATTTCTATTCCGTGGTACGATAAAACCGAAAATTAAATTATTTTTTTATAAAAGAAGCTATATAGTTTACGGAACTATCTTTACTGGTATTCCATTGATCTAGAAGAGGATTATATATCATTCCATGAACGCCGTTTGATTTTAAATTGTATTTTGTTGAGATTTTAATTAGTTCATCAGGTTTTATAAAAGAATTCCAATCATGTGTTCCAATAGGTAACCATTTTAAAATGTATTCTGCCCCAACAATGGCAAATAAATAAGATTTTAAAGTTCGATTAATTGTTGCAACGAACATAAGGCCATTTTTTTTTAATAATTTTGTACATGATTTTATAAAATAATTCAAATTAGATACATGTTCAATCACTTCCATGTTTAAAATTATGTCAAATTTATTTTTTGTTTTTAATTTTTCAGGTGAAGCAGTTATATAATTAATTTTTAATTTATTTTTTTTGGCATGAATATTAGCTATATTAAGTGCTTTAAATGATTTATCTATTCCAACACCATAAGATTTTTTTAATTCTTTTAATATTGACAACAATATGCAGCCAGAACCTGTACCAATATCTAGAACATTCAAACTACTTTTATCACTAAATCTTCTTACTACTTGATCAACAATAATTTCTGTTTCTGGTCTAGGTATTAATACATTGTGGTTTACATCAAAGTCTAAACTCCAAAATTCCTTTTTTTGTGTTATATAAGATATAGGTTCACGCTGTTTTCTTCTCATGATAAAATTTAAATAATTGGAAGCTTCTTTTAATGAAACTTCAAATTCACCATTCATTAAAAGAAAAACCCTATCTCTTCCAATTATTTTGCACAACAATAGTTCTGCGTCAATATGGTGAGAGGTAATATTTTCTTTTTTTAATATTTCAGAACCTTGCTTAATTAAATTATCAACTATCATTTTTATTTAAGGATACTAATCTCATTTCTTGATCTTGAATACTGAGATTTTCTACCATTTGATCAAATATTTCTCCACTTAAAAATTCTTCTAATTTATGTAAAGTTAAATTTATTCTATGATCTGTAACTCGACCCTGGGGAAAATTATATGTTCTAATTCTTTCTGATCTGTCACCTGTGCCAATTTTATTCTTTCTATCTTGTGCTCTTTCTATATCTTTTTTTTCTCTTTCAGCTTCATATATCCTTGCTCTTAAAATTTTCATAGCTTTGGCTTTGTTTTTATGTTGAGATTTTTCATCTTGCTGACTAACTACAATTCCTGTAGGCAAGTGAGTAATCCTAACAGCGCTATCTGTAGTATTTACAGATTGTCCCCCTGGACCACTGGATCTAAAAACATCAATTCGTAAATCTTTTTCTTCAATCTTTACATCAATTTCTTCCGCTTCTGGTAAAACTGCTACTGTTGCTGCAGAAGTATGTATTCTTCCTTGAGTCTCGGTTTCAGGTACTCTTTGTACTCTATGAACTCCAGATTCATATTTAAGATTTGAATAAATATTGTTACCTACAATTGACAGAATTACTTCTTTTAAACCTCCAGCTTCACTTTTCGATATACTAATAACTTCCATATTCCATTTTTTTTTGTGACATATTTTTTCATACATTTTATACAAATCTGCTGCAAATAGACTTGCTTCCAATCCGCCAGTTCCAGCTCTAATTTCAAGAATTACATTTTTTTTATCAACTTCATCTTTTGGTAATAAATATAATTTTAAAGTTTTTTCATTTTTCAGTTTAATTTCAACTAGCTGTTTTAATTCTTTTTGAGCTAACTCTTTAATTTCTTTATCTATATTGCCTTCATCAATTATTTTTTCTAGTTCTTTCTTTTGATTATCAAAATTAAGGTATTCCCGTGCGCATTGAATTATTTCTCCTAGACTAGAATATTCTTTTGATCTTGCGGCAAAGTTTTTTTTATCAATATCACCAGAGGAAAGTTCCTTTTCTAATAATTGGTGTTTATTAACCAACTGCTTAACTTTTGTTATTGGAATCATTATAAAAATTATTTTTTTTCTAGTTCAATAGATTTTTTTTCGACGAGTTGTACCACGTTCCTAATTATATTTTCATTTGCAACTTTATGATGAGGTATACCCGAAAGATAAAGCATGTTATTGCCATGTCCTCCTCCTGTTAATCCAATTTGTGTTTGTGCAGCCTCTCCCGGACCGTTTACTACACATCCAATAATAGACAGTGTTATTGGAGTTTTTATATGAGCAAGTTTTTTTTCCAAAGTTTTTACCGTTTCAATTACAGGAAATGCTTGTCTAGCACAAGAAGGGCAAGAAATAATGTTAATGCCTTTATGTCTCAAATTTAGGGATTTTAGTATTTCAAATCCTACTTTTATTTCTTCCACTGGTTCCGCAGATAACGACACTCGGATTGTATCTCCTATGCCTTCCATAAGTAGCATGCCCAATCCAATCGAAGATCTGACACTTCCTGGTATCAAACTTCCTGCCTCAGTTATTCCTATGTGTAAGGGATAATCACATTGTTCGGATAGAGCTCTATATGCTTTTACAGATAAAAAAACATCAGATGACTTAACACTTATTTTAAATTTAAAAAAATCTTTATCCTCAAATAATTTTATTTTTTCTAAAGCACTTTCTACCATAGCCTCTGGACACGGTTCTTTATATTTTTCTAAAAATTTTTTTTCTAAAGATCCTGAATTAACACCAATTCGAATAGAACAATTATTATCTTTTGCAGATTTTAAAATTTCAAAAACTCTTTCTTTGGAACCAATATTCCCTGGATTAATTCTTAAACAATGTGCTCCGGACTCTGCTGCTTCAATTGCTCTTTTGTAATGAAAATGAACATCGGCAACTATGGGAATTTCAACATTTTTAATTATCTCTTTTAAAGATGAAGAAGATTCTTTATCAGGACAAGACACTCTCGCGATATCCGCGCCAGCGTTACATAATTCATTAATTTGATTAATTGTAGCCCTTGTATCGGTTGTTAAAGTATTAGTCATCGATTGTACGGCGATAGGAAAATCACCTCCTATTTTTACTTTACCTACAGAAATAACTTTTGTTTTTTTTCTTTTGATATCTCTAAATGGTCTTATGCTCATTGTTATTTATATTTATTCTAGATCAAATTTTTTATGTAAAACATTAACTGCCTTATTAGTATGTTGTCGATCAATGAGTACAGAAATCTTTATTTCTGAGGTAGAAATGACCATTATATTAATTCTTTTTTTTGCTAATGCATTAAAAAATTTTTGCGCTACACCAGACTGGGTAATCATCCCAGCACCAACTACAGATACTTTTGAAACTTTATCATTTTGAATAATTTTTTCATAGGAAATTTTTTTATTCTTTTTTAATAGATTTATAGCTTTTTTAATATCCTCTCTTTTTATTGTAAAAGTAATATCAGTTTCTCCTTTATCGGCAGAAGATGATTGTACTATCATGTCCAAATTGATCTCTTTCAAAGGTTTGAACATTTCAGATGCAACACCTGGCTTATCCTTTACGCCTATCACAGTAATTTTGGCAATATCTTTTGTATATGAGATTCCAGTTATTGCTTTTTTACTTATAACATTAATTTCATCTGTAATCTTTGTTCCAAGATTTTTCGAAAAAGTAGATCTAATATCTATTTTTATATTATTTAACATTGCGTCCTGAATGGAAGATGGTTGCATAACTTTTGCCCCGAGAGACGCCATTTCTAACATTTCTTCATATGAAATTTTATCAATTTGTTTTGCCTTTGAATTAACCTTGGGATCTGTAGTGTAAACTCCATCAACATCTGTATAAATTACACAACTATCCGCACCAAAAAATTTGGCGATGGCTATCGCTGAAGCATCTGAGCCTCCTCTTCCAATTGTTGTAACACGTCTATCAATCGAAACTCCTTGAAACCCAGTTATTACAGGTATGCCACCTTTTTTAATAAAGGACAAAACCTCCTTTATATTAATTTTTTTTATCCTTGACGAAGTATGGCTACCCTCAGTCAATATTGGCAATTGCCAACTCAACCAGGATCTTGATTTCAATCCTAAATCTATAAGAGCTCCAGCTAATAATGAGCATGTTATTTGCTCACCCGTAGAGACCAAAACATCCTGCTCAGACTTTTCAAATGTATTGCTAATTTTTTTTGATTTTTTAATTAAATCATCTGTAGCT
>AZHR01000021.1 GCA_000504625.1 alpha proteobacterium SCGC AAA240-E13 | reverse complement strand
ATGATCTGCCAAGCCAATATGCACCTCTCGATAAACTTATCGGATAACCTACATTTGCATAAAAATTGTGAAAATGTCGATTAGCTAATATTGGATCTTCTAAGAAACTTAACGCAATCCATCCGGACATCCATTCAGCTTCAGCATATTCCGGGCCTTCAGACATTGAATGATTACTGGCTATTTTATAAGCTAACTCAAACTTCTTCTTATAAATTAATGACCTAGATATTATTTCTCTTTCTCTCCACCATTTATCAATTCTGACTAAAAAATTTGGATCATTTTTTATATTAAGCAATATTTCGAGAGAAGAATCAACTCTACCTCTTTTTCTTCTCCATTTAAGACGATCATATTGTAAACCTGGATCATTTTTGAATTTATCTGGAACTTTACTAATAGCATTATCTACACCATATGATTTACTCATCAATAACTGTCTAGCATTATATAAAGCTTGATAATCTTTAGGTAAATATCTCAGCATCCTTTTTAAATCCCAATATTTATTTTCCCAAGCTAACCAATCTGCTCTTTTTATATGATCATCCATATTTAAATATTTCTTAAATTTCTTCTTAAAATATTTAAGATCTCTTTTTGATAATTTAGCAGTTATCCAACCTTCCTTTATTAAAGATTTTCCTAGTTCAGCTTCACCAACCATTAAATAACTTTGACCTAACATTAATTTTCCATACCCACTAAGAGGTTCATTTTTATTAAAAAGTTGAATTATTCTCTGTTCATTTACCGTACCAACTGTAATTTTATGTTCGGCTAAATACTTAAGTCTTCCGAGCCTTGGATAATTTGGATGTAAATTAATAAAATTTATATATTGGTAAAAACCAGCTTGATTGCTTGGTTCTAATAAGTAGAGCCATCTTACAAATTTATAAATTGATCTATTTTCGAAAGCTTTTGATAAATTTAAAGCTTTGGTCCAACTTCTTTTATCTATTTCAGAAAAAACATTTCTTGCTAATTTAAAATCATTTTTAGAAAAGTGCTTTGATTTACTAATAAATTTTTTTACTGGTTTTTGATAAATTGTAGGTTTTTTTTTAGGAAAGATTAAATTTTGATCATACGTGGTTGTAACGATTTTTTCTTCTTCTCTTTTCTTTGGAGTTTCAATAATTTGCGTTTTAGCCACAGGCTTTCTTTTTGGAAATATATATTTTGTTTTTTTTGACTGTAATTTTGTTTCTTCATCAATTATTGGTTTATTTTTAGGAAGAATTAAATGTTTTATAGTTAACTCAACTGTACTAGATTTTGTTTTTTTTTCAGTCACATCTTTACTTTTGAGTTCATAAACACTTGGTTGAGATTTTGGTAGAATTATTACCTCCTTTTTAAATTCTTCGATTTTCGTCTTTAACTTTGGTAAGATTATTTCTTCAGCTGCTAAATTTTCTAATAATAATAAAGTAAATATATAAATAGCTATTTTTTTTACAGGATATTTAGTCATATATTTTTATGATTTGATTCGGCAAATTATGTTATAAAGATTAATGTTTAAAGGTTCAATTGTAGCAATAATTACTCCATTTAAAAATGACATCCTAGACGAAGATACCTATATATCATTAATTCATCACCATTTAACTAATGGCACCTCAGGAATAGTTCCTGCGGGAACCACTGGAGAATCACCCACTCTAAATCATGATGAACATAAAAGAGTAATTGAGTTATGTATAAAAGAATGTAAAGGAAAAATTCCTGTCATTGCGGGTACTGGATCAAATTCCACTCATGAAGCAATATCTTTAACAAAGCATGCCGAAAAAGTTGGAGCAAATGCAGCTCTAGTTGTTACACCTTATTATAACAAACCAACACAAGAGGGTTTATATCAACATTATAAAGCTATAAATGATAATTCCGATATCCCTATAATTATATATAATATACCACCTAGATCTGTTGTTGATATGTCAATTGATACTATGGCAAGACTTTTTGAATTAAAAAATATTATTGGCGTAAAAGATGCTACAGCAGATTTAAACCGTGTAGAAAAACAGAAAAAGAAAATGGGAGATGACTTTATCCAACTATCTGGAGAAGATGGTACCGCTTTAGAATTTAATTTACGTGGAGGAAGAGGGTGTATATCAGTTACAGCAAATGTTGCTCCTAAACTTTGCTCTGAGTTTCAAGAAGCTTCTTTAGCAAAAAATAATGATAATCTTTTAGCAAGGGCAAAAGAAATTAATGATAAATTAATGCCTCTTCACAAATCTCTTTTTATAGAAAGCAGTCCTAGTCCTGTTAAATATGCAGCGAGTATATTAAAACTTTGTTCCGATGAGGTAAGACTTCCATTGGTTTGCGTTACATCTGGAACAAAAGAAAAAATTAAGTCTGCAATGCAATATGCGGACTTAATTTAATTAATGAAAACCAGCACCCATAGAGGTTTAAAGATTATTTGTTTAAATAGAAAAGCTAAATTTAATTATTTTTTTGATGAATTTTTTGAAGCTGGTGTAATGTTAAAGGGATCAGAAGTCAAATCAATAAGACAAGGAAAAGTTAATATATCAGATTCATATGCGGTTGAAAAATATGGAGAAATTTTTTTAATTAATTCACATATCTCGTCTTATAAAGAGTCAAGTTATAACGATCATATAACTACTAATGATAGAAAGTTATTATTAAATAAAAAAGAGATTAATAAACTAATTGGAAGAATTAATCGAGAAGGATTTACAATTGTTCCCACAAAAATGTATTTTAAAAAAGGAAAAGTAAAAATTGAAATTGCTGTTGCTAAAGGTAAAAAACAATATGATAAAAGACAAGTTAAAAAACAAAGAGATTGGAACAGAGAAAAATCTAAATATTTTAGGAAGACTAGCTAAAAAAAAAATTATTTTATCACTAGGTTCAAATTTGCACTCAAAATTTGGAAATATGATTAAAAATTTAGAGTTAGCTCAAACTTATCTAATTAAAAAAGGAATAAAAATTGCAAAAAAATCAAGTTATTACGAAAGCTTAGCTGTTCCAAATATAAATGATCCAAAATTTATAAATTGTATTTTAAGTGTATCAACTAACTTGAATCCAATAGATTTAATGGATGCTCTTATAAATATAGAAAAAAAAATCGGAAGAGTAAGAAAAATTAAAAACGCACCAAGAATATGTGATATTGATATAATTGATTATAAAAGTGAAGTTATTAAAACATGTTATAACAATGATAATTTAATTATTCCACATGAAAAGATTCACGAGAGAAATTTCGTATTAATACCTTTAAGAGAAATTGAACCTTTGTGGACTCATCCTATATCTAATTTAAATATCGATGATTTAATTAATAATCTTAGTTTTAATGTTATAAATTCTATTACAAAAATTAAATAAAATGATATAATGTGATATGTTAGATTCTGAAGAACTAATAAACAAAGTTAAAACATATAATAAGTTTCTTGATCCAGTTACTTTATCTAAAGCCTATAATTTTGCAGTCAAAGCGCATGCAAATCAAATAAGAAGTTCAGGTGATCCATATTTGATACATCCAGTTGCTGTTGCGAATATATTAACTGATCTTAAACTTGATAGTGCTACTATAGCAACCGGTCTATTACATGACACAATCGAAGATACAAAAGCAACTTATAATACTGTTAAAAATGAATTTGGAAAGGAGGTGGCGGACTTAGTTGAGGGTGTCACTAAAATTTCTGAACTTGAAGATAAGGCTATTAAAAATTCTAAAGCTGAAAATTTCAGAAAATTAATTTTAGCTACTTCTAAAGATATTAGAGTTTTATTAGTAAAAATAGCTGATCGATTACATAATATGAGAACTATAGATGGATTAAACGATATTGAAAAAAGAAAAAGAGTTGCAAGAGAAACTATGGAAATATATGCACCATTAGCTGATAGAATGGGAATGAATAGAATTAGAGATGAACTAGAAGATATTTCTTTTAAGGTATTAAATCTAAAAGCACGTGAATTAATTACTGAAAGATTAAGACTTATAAAAGAAAATAAAGAAGATACAATTAAAGAAATATCCGAAGCATTTATTGCTATATTAAAAGAAAATGGTATAGCAGTTAAAATTACTGGTAGGGAAAAAACTCCATTTTCAATATGGAGAAAAATTCAAAAAAAAAGAATTTCATTGGAACAAATTACTGATATTATTGGATTTAGAGTTATAGTAAGTAGTATCTCCGAATGTTACAAAACATTGGGTCTTTTTCATAGCAGATGGCAAACTATACCTGGAAGATTTAAGGACTATATTTCTACTCCAAAAATTAACAATTACAGATCGATACATACATCAATTATTGGTCCTAAAAGACAACGTATCGAAATACAAATTAGAACTAAACAAATGCATGAATTTGCCCAGAGGGGTATAGCTTCTCATTGGAAATATAAATCATCTGAAAAATATAACTTATTAACTTGGAAGGAATACGATTGGCTTGGTGATTTAGTTGAAATTATTGAAAAGGGAGCAAGTCCGGAACATTATTTTGAATATACCAAACTTCAAATGTTCCAAGATAATGTTTTTTGCTTTACCCCTGAAGGCTCTGTAATTAAATTACCAAAAGAAGCAACCCCAATAGATTTTGCATATGCAGTACATACCCAGATTGGTGACTCTGCTATTGGTTGTGAAATTAATGGTAGAGATTGTCCCTTACAAAGTAAGTTATTTAATGGTGACATGATAAAGATCATTACTTCAAATAAAGCATCTCCATCGCTACATTGGGTAAGTTCAGCAAAAACTGGTAAGGCCCGAGCTTCTATAAAAAGATATTGGCAAGATAAAGAGCCAAAAGAATCAATAAATAAAAAATATAGTAGCACTTTATGGATATCGTTGCCTGACTCACCAGGAAAATTGGGTGAGGTAACCTCTTTAATAGGTCTTAATAAGGGAAATATTACTAGTGTGGAAATGACTGAAAAAAAAAAGGATCATATTAATTTTATGTTTGATATACAAATAGATGATTTAAAAAACTTTACAAAACTTATCAGTGAACTTAAACAAAAAGAATTTAATTTTAGGATTATAAGACACAAAAAAAAACATGCTCTCCTTCAAAGATTCTTTAAAAATTTTAAGAAAAACTAATGCGTTGTTAGAAGGTCATTTTATACTATCCTCAGGTTTACACAGCAACAAATATATTCAGTGTGCAAAGCTTTTAAGTTTTCCATATTATTCATATAAAGTATGCAACTCCTTATCAAAAAAAATAAAAAAAAAATATGCATCTGTGGATTTAATTCTTTCTCCAGCCATTGGTGGAATTATAATTGGTAATGAAATTGGAAAATTATTAAACATCGAAACTATATTTGCTGAAAGAGTTAATGGAAATTTTAAACTTAGAAGAGGATTTTCAATTAAAAAAAATACAAGAGTGTTGATTGTAGAAGATGTTATTACTACCGGAAAATCCAGTATTGAATGTTCAAAATTAGTAAAAAAAGCAAATGCAAAACTTTTGGGATTTGCTTGCATCATTGATAGATCGAATAAAAAAAATTTATTAATTAAAAAAAAAATAATTTCACAAATTAAAATAAATATTCCGACATATAAAAAAATGAATCTTCCATCTTCTTTGAAAAAAATACCTGTAATTAGACCTGGTAGCAGATATTTAAAATTAAATGATTAGATTAGGAATTAATATTGATCATGTTGCTACCGTTAGAAATGCCAGAGGTGAAATCTATCCTGATCCTTATAAAGCTGCCTTATTAGCAAAAAAATTTGGTGCGAATTCAATTACAGTTCATTTAAGAGAAGATAGAAGACATATTACAGATAATGATTTATTTAGAATCACAAAATTAAAAGTAGTTAGAGTTAATTTAGAAATAGCTCCAACAAATGAAATGCTAAAAATTGCACTTAATATAAAACCTAATTTTGTCTGTATCGTGCCTGAAAAAAGGAAAGAATTAACCACTGAAGGAGGATTAAATCTTAATAACAATTTTTATAAAATAAAAAAAATAATTAAATCTTTAAAAAGGGAACGTATACGTACTAGCCTATTTATTGAACCCAAAATTCAAGATGTTGAGAAATCAAAAAATTTAGGAGCAGATTGTGTTGAAATACATACAGGTAAATTCTGTAATTTAGTTAACTTAAAAAAAAATTTTTCGTATGAATTTAACAAAATTAAAAAAAGTTGTGATTATGCTGATAAAATAGGATTAGAAGTACATGCGGGACATGGTCTGACATACAAATCTACAAAAATAATTATTAAAATTAAAAAAATAAAAGAACTTAATATAGGCCACTTCATTGTTAGTGAAGCAATATTTTTTGGTTTAAAGAAAACAATTGATAATTTTAAAAAAATCTTAAAGAAATGAATATATTGGGAACAGGTATAGATATCGTTAAAAATTATAGACTTAAAACAATGCTTACTAAAAAAAAAACAAGAATTAAGTCGAGATTATTTACCAAGAGTGAGATTGCTTATTGTAAAAATAAAAAAGATTCAATTAATTGTTATTCAAAAAGATTTGCAGCAAAAGAGGCTTTTGTTAAAGCTTTGGGAACTGGATTTAGAAAAAATATTAATTTCAAAGATATTGAAATAATTAAAAATAATTATGGTAAACCTTATTTACTAATAAATAATAAATTAAGAAATAGGATTAAACTTTTTTTTAAAGTAAAAAAGTTAAATTATTTTTTGACCATTTCTGATGAAAAAGAATATTCGATAGCAAGTGTTATAATTACTAAATAATGAAAATAAGCAAAAAAACAATTATTGACAATTTTACTACAATTTTTTATGCATTAATTATTGCAATAATTATAAGATCTCTAATAATTCAACCTTTTTACATTCCTTCTTCTTCAATGGAACCAACCTTATTAATCGGTGATAGATTGTTTGTTTCAAAGTATACATACGGTTATAGTAAACATTCCTTTCCATTTAGCCCGAAAATTTCGAATGAAAGATTTTTTTTTAAAAAACCAGAAAGAGGAGACGTAATAGTTTTTAAGACTCCTGCTGATAATAGAACCGATTATATAAAAAGATTAATAGGTTTACCTGGTGATGAAATACAATTTATTGATGGTGATTTATATATAAATAATAACCAAGTCCTAAAAACAAAAAAGAAAATAGAGAAATTAAAAATTTATTGTGGAAAAGAAATAATCGACTTTGTTGCGTATGAAGAAAAGTTGCAAAATGGAGTATCATATATTGCTGTTTATAATAAAAATAATACTTTTCAAAACTCTGATAAATTTATTGTGCCAGAAAATCACTATTTCTTTTTAGGAGATAATAGAGATTGTTCTAAAGATAGCAGATATCTTAATAGCGTTGGATATGTAAACAAATTGAATTTAGTAGGTAAAGCAAGAATAATTTTTTTTTCTACCAATAAAAATATTGGAAACTTTTTTCAAATATGGAAATGGTCAAAAATTATTAGGTGGAATAGATTTTTTGATATAATTAATTAGTAATGCAAAATCAAAGTTTATTAGAAAATAAAATTAATATAAAATTTAAAGATAAAACACTGTTATCACTTTCGTTAACTCACAAAAGTTATGATTCTCATGCTAACAACGAAAAATTAGAATTTTTAGGTGATAGAGTATTAGCTCTAGTTTTGTCAAAAAAATTATTTGCTTTATATCCGAATGAATCTGAAGGAGCATTAGATAAAAAATTTGCCTATTTAGTAAATGGAAAAACTTGTCTCAAAATTAGTAAAAATTTAGAATTGCAAAAATTCCTTATTTTAGGAAGTGCTTATAAAAAAAAAAATAAAATAGAAGATAAAATCTTGAGTGATGCATGTGAAGCTTTGATTGGTGCAATATATCTTGATTCTGGATATAAAATTACAGAAAGTTTTATATTAAAAATATGGAAAGATGAAATTGTAAAGTCGGTTAAAACAAGAATAGACTCTAAAACAAAATTGCAAGAATATTCTTTAAAGGTTTTCCAAAAATTACCAACTTACAATACATTAAACTACAAAGGACCTCAACATAATCCATCATATAAGGTCTCTGTAAAAATTAGCAATTCAAAATTTTATTATGGATTTGGAAATTCAAAAAAAAATGCGGAACATTCAGCAGCAAGAAATCTTATTAATGATTTAAAAATAAAATAATTTATGCAATGGAATGATGAAGGATTTTTATTATCTAAGAATAAATATAGTGAAAATTCTGTTGTAATCGATGTATTCACATTAAATCATGGCAGATGTTCAGGTATTGTTTATGGTGGTTTATCAAGAAAAATAAAAAATTATTTGCAATTAGGTAATAAAATTCATTTAAATCTAAAAACAAAAAATGAAAACAGACTTGGATATTTCAAAATAGAGATTATTGATCCTGTGGGACCCTTTTTTTTTGATGATAGTAAAAAAATAATATGTTTGTTATCTTCTTTAAATATTTTAAAAGTGGTTCTTCCTGAATCACATAATTATAATGCTATTTATTATTTATTTTCAAATTTCTTAACTCAACTCAAATTTAATAATAATTGGATCATAGATTATATTTTTTGGGAAATTGATCTTCTTAGAGAAATTGGATATGACATGAATTTAAAATCAAATTTGATTTCCAAAACTTACCTTAATAAAAAGACAGTAAAGGTAATAATAGATAATGATGAAATTAATATACCGGTTTTTTTAATTGATAAAAATAGCAGAAATATTGATTATCAACCTATACACGCTGCCTTAAAGTTTATAGGTAAATTTATTGAAAAAAATATTTTAATTCCCAATAATTTAAATTATTCTAATGATAGAACCAGACTTGAAAATATTTTCAAATAATGGAAGAACAAAAAAAAAGATCTATTTTAAAAACACTTACTTGGAGAATTACCGCTTCATTAGATACTTTTGTTATTGCATGGATAATTACTGGCGATTGGAAAATGGGTGGTTCGATAGCTGGAATTGAAGTAATAACAAAAATGCTATTTTATTATTTTCATGAAAGAATTTGGAATAAAATAAATTGGGGTAAAAAAAATGGAGGTGGTTATCTTAATTTCTTTGCAATGTAATCCGCAAAATATGTTACTATAGCGCTGGCACCAGCTCTTTTGAATGACAATAAACTTTCCATTATGGCCTTTTCAGATATTATATTTTTTTTAATGCCGTTAGTTATTAAACTATACTCTCCAGATACTTGATATCCAAACACAGGTATTTTAAAATTATCACTAATCAACTTAATAATATCCAGATAGGGCATTCCAGGCTTTACCATTACGAAATCAGCACCTTCTTTTATATCAAGAGCCACTTCTCTCATTGCTTCTTTTTGATTAAAAAAATCCATTTGGTAATTTTCCTTACTACCCTTTAAATTTTTTATTGATCCTACTGCTCCTCTAAAAGGACCATAGAAATTTGAAGCATATTTAACCGCATAAGATAATATTTGTGTAAGTTGATAATCATTTTTATCTAAGACTTTTCTTATTTTACCTATTCTACCATCCATCATATCCGATGGTGCTATTATATCACATCCCATTTCTGCTAATAATAATGACTGTTTAACTAAAATTTCTATTGTAGCATCATTTTGTACATAATTATTTTTTAATACTCCATCGTGACCGTGGATTGTGTAAGGATCTAAAGCAACATCACACATTACACCAATATCTGATTTATAATTTTTTTTAATAAACTTCAAAGCTTTGCAAACTAAATTATCTTCGTTTAATGCTTCGGATCCTCTTTTGTCTTTCTTTTTATTTGGTGTGTGAGGAAATAACGCTAAAAGCGGTAACTTTAGATTAAGTGCTTTTTCTACGATTTTTCCTAACTGGTCTATTGAATAACGATATACACAAGGCATATTTGTAATTTGATTCTTTTGTTTTTTACCTGTTGTTAAAAATATTGGCCATATTAAATCGTTTGGAGATAGGCTATTTTCACTTACTAGGCGTCTCGACCATTCAGTTTTCCTATTTCTTCTTAACCTTGTACTTGGGTATGTTCCAATAAATTTCATTTTTTTAGTTATTATTTATTATTTTATTATAAATAATGCGACAAAATTAATGTATATTATCACCTTATAAATAAGATATTTATTAGAAAAATATATAAATTGTATGTTTGAAGATTTCCAGAAGCAAGAAAATATAAAATTTGACATTATTAAGCTAAGAAAGGCGCTTAAACAAGTTATTGAAATAAAGGGGTTTGACGATGCCGGGGGAGTGAGTCATTTTGGCGGAATCTCCTTAAATCAAATACCTGATGAACCAGAATCTACAAAAGGAAAAAATGTCAGAGGTATATTTTGGACCAAACCCGATAGTTCAGGGAAAGAAGTATTGCGTGACAAAGAAATTAATGAAGAAGCGTATACTGAATTTGTTAAAGATTTTGAAAATACTTATTTTAAAGAAGTTTATGATGTACTTTCAAAAAAATTTAAATTAGGGAGAGTTAGAATTTTGCTGAAAGAACCTCGATCAACTTTGAGCTGGCATAGAGATCCGGAACCTAGATTACACATACCAATTATAACAAATCCAGGATCGATAATGGTGATAGAAAATATTGCAAAACATTTGCCAGCCAATGGTTCCGTTTGGATCACTAATAATACCAAATATCATAATGCTTTTAATGGTGGAGAAGAGAGTAGAGTTCATTTAGTAGCTTGTGTTTTAAATTATAAATTTAACTAATTATATTAAATTGAGAAAAATTCTTATCGCATCGGATCATGCAGGATTTAAACTTAAAGAAACTATTAAAAAATATCTATCAAAAAAAAAAATAGAAATTTTAGATTTGGGTCCTTTTAAATTAGTAAAAGTCGATTATCCAGATTATGCTCATAAATTATCTAAAAAAATTAATCTTGATAAAGGACTGATAGGTGTTCTTGTTTGTGGATCTGGTATAGGTATGGAAATGACAGCAAATAAATACAAAAATGTTAGAGCTGCCCTTTGCTATAATCAAAAAACAGCTAAATTATCAAGATTGCATAATAATGCTAATGTTATTACACTTGGTTCAAAATTTACAAAAAAAAATGTTGCTCTTAAATGTATAAACGTTTTTTTGAATACAGAATTTGAGGGTGGTCGTCATAAAGAAAGAATTAAAAAAATATAAATTAATAAAATGTCTAAATTAACTAAATATACTTCAGAAAATTTTCAGAACTTTTTCGATAACGATTTGTCAACTACTGATGTAGATTTATATAAAGCAATTAATCTAGAACTTCAAAGACAACAAGAACATATTGAATTAATTGCATCAGAAAATATTGTTTCTAAGGCTATATTAGACGCACAAGGTTCTATAATGACAAATAAGTATGCTGAAGGATATTCTTCAAAAAGATACTATGGAGGTTGTGAATTTGTTGATATTGCAGAAAATCTAGCCATAGATAGAGTAAAAAAATTATTTGATTGTAAATATGCAAATGTTCAACCTCATTCAGGTGCCCAAGCAAATGGAGCTGTATATTTAGCGCTTTTAAATCCTGGAGACACTATACTTGGCATGAGTTTAAATTCGGGAGGACATTTAACTCATGGTGCGAAAGTCTCTATTTCTGGAAAATGGTTGAATTCAATCCATTACGAAGTAAATAAAGAAACAGGATTAATTGATTATGATGAGATTGAAATTTTAGCAAAAGAACATAAGCCGAAACTTATTATTGCTGGTGGTAGTGCATATTCTAGGATTATAGATTTTAAAAGATTTAAAGAAATAGCAGACAAAATAAATGCCTATTTAATGGTAGATATGGCTCACTTTGCAGGATTAGTTGCTGGTAAAGCATACCCAAACCCAATAAATTTTGCTGATGTAATTACTTCTACTACACACAAAGTTTTAAGAGGTGGTCGTGGAGGAATTATTTTAACTAATAGAGAAGATTTAATTAAAAAAATAAATTCCGCAGTTTTTCCTGGTTATCAAGGAGGACCTTTAATGCATGTAATTGCAGCTAAAGCAGTGTGTTTTCATGAAGCTCTCCAGGATAATTTTAAAGTTTATATTAAATCTGTTGTTGAAAATGCAAAAATTTTGTCTGAAACATTAAAAAATAATGGATTTAAAATATTTTCTGGAGGCACTGACACACATTTAATGTTGGTTGATTTGAGACCCTATAATGTTACAGGTAAAGATGCTGAGACTAGTTTGGGAAGAGCGAATATTACATGTAATAAAAACGGAATTCCTTTCGATATTCAAAAACCAACCATCACTTCAGGTATAAGACTTGGTACACCCGCAGCTACTACGAGAGGTTTTGGATTAAATGAATTCAAAAAAGTAGGTGAATTAATTACTAAAGTTATATTGAGTCTTTCCAAAAATTCAAAAGATAACAGTAAAATTGAAAAAGAGGTAAAGGAAGAAGTAATAAAACTTTGTTCTTTGTTTCCTATTTATAATCATTTAAAAGGTAATTAATCATGCTTTGTCCATACTGCAAAACTGGAGATACCTCAGTTCTTGACTCAAGACCTACAGAAGATGGAACTGCAATTAGAAGACGTAGAACGTGTAATTGTGGAGAAAGATTTACAACTTTTGAAAGAATACAATATAGAGAACTCACTGTTGTTAAAAAAAATGGAAGAAAATCAATTTTTGACAGAGAAAAATTGTCTAAATCTATATTTATAGCTTTAAAAAAAAGACCAATCGATACAGAAACTATTGAAAAACTCGTTTCTAAAATCTCAAGAAATTTAGAAGAAATGGGACAGGCAGAAATTGCATCAAATATAATTGGAAAAATGGTAATGGATGAACTTAAAGAACTAGATCCTGTTGCCTATATCAGATTTGCTTCCGTTTACAGAAATTTTAGAGAAGTAAAAGATTTTGAACAATTTGTGGACAAATTGGATGTCTACAACAAAAAATAAAATTAACTTAAAGCATCAATATTATATGAAACTTGCTTTTAATCAGGCAAGAAAGATATTAGGAAATACAAGTGATAATCCAGCAGTTGGTTGTGTTGTCGTTAAAAACAATGTTGTACTAAGTTTGACTCATACAAATATTAAAGGACGTCCTCATGCTGAAAGAATAGCTTTATCTAATAATAAAATTAATTTTACCAATTCTTCCATATACTCTACATTGGAACCCTGTAGTCATTTAGGTAAAACATCTCCTTGTATTGACATTATTATGAAAAAAAAAATAAAATCAGTATATTTTTCTAAATATGACCCAGACTTAAGAAGCTATAAAAAAGCTAAAAACAAATTATATAAAAAAAAAATTCTTACATATGAAAAATTATGTTTTAAGAAAGGAGATAATTTTTATAGAGACTTTTATTTACAAAAAAAAACTGATCGTATTTTTATTACTTCAAAATTAGCAACTTCGAAAGATTACTTTATATCCAATAGACATAAAAAATTAATAACAAATATCTACTCTAGAGGTAGAGTACATTTGCTCAGGTCTACTCATGATGCAATCTTAACTACATCAAATACAATTTTACAAGATAATTCAATTCTAAATTGTAGAATTAATGGTCTCGAAAAATACTCTCCAAAAAGATTTATACTTGATAAAGATCTTACTATTTCAACTGACAAAAAAATTATCAAGACTGCCAGCAAAATAAAGACTTATATATTTTATAATTTTTCTGATAGCAAAAAACTAAAAAAATTTAAAAAATTAAAAGTTAAAACTATAAAAGTTGATCTTAAAGACAATCATTTAGATTTTGATAAAATTATATTTATTTTAAGAAAAATGAAAATAAAAAGAGTTCTTGTAGAGGCAGGAATTAAATTCAACAAATTTTTATTAGAAAACAATTATATAAATGATTTTTATCATTTTTATTCTAATAAATATTTCAAAAATAATGGTTTTCATAACACAAAATTTTTTTTTAATAAAATGAATAAATTAAAAAAAAATAAAAAAAAAGTAATAGCTTATCTTTATCAAGATAAATTGGTTAAATATTTGATAAATTAATGTTTAGTGGAATTATAAAAAAAACAGGAATTGTAAAAAGAATTATCTCTTATAAAAATGGGTTAAGAATTGGTATAAAAAGTAATCTTAAACTTTCAAATAAGGATTTAGGTTCATCAATTAATTGTTCTGGAGTATGTCTTACACTTGAAAAAATTTTTAAAAAAATGTATTTTTTTTATTTATCTAAAGAAACTTTAAGAACAAGTAATTTTAAAAACATCAAATTAAATCATATAATTAATTTAGAATTACCCTTAAAGTATGGTGATAAAATTTCAGGTCATTTTGTTCAAGGACATGTAGACATTACTTCAAAACTTATCAAAAAGCATATTTGTGGAAAATCTTGGTATCTGTATTTCAAAATGGACACAAATATCAAAAAATTCCTAATTTACAAAAGTTCTATTGCAATAAATGGTGTTTCTTTAACAGTTTCAAAAATTTTATCTAAAAGTTTTTTGATTGTTGTAATTCCTCATACATTAAAGTTAACTAATTTAATAAATATCAAAAAAAATGAAATTGTTAATTGTGAAATTGATATTCTAGCCAAATATATAAAAAAAATTAAATAATTATTTATGTTTTCATCTATTACTAAAATTATAAAAGAAGCAAGAAAAGGTAAAATGTTTGTCTTGGTTGATGACGAAAATAGAGAAAACGAAGGTGATCTTATTATATCTGCACACAAAGTTAGGTCTAAAGATATTACTTTTATGGCAAAACATGGAAGAGGTCTTATCTGTTTAGCATTAGATTCTAAACAAGTAAAAAAATTAAATCTTCAACTCATGTCACCTACTAATCAATCAAGAACAAGTACAGCATTCACAGTATCAATAGATGCAGCAAGAAATATTACTACAGGAATTTCTTCTCATGATAGAGCTTATACTATAAAATCTGCTATAAAAAAAAATGCTTCCAAAAATGATTTTATATCACCTGGTCATATATTTCCTTTGATATCAAAAGATGGAGGAGTTTTAATAAGAGCTGGTCATACAGAAGCTTCTGTAGATATATCTAGGTTATCAAATAATGGATCTTCTGCTGTAATTTGTGAAATCATGAATGACGATGGAACAATGGCCAAAGGTAAACAATTGGTAAATTTTGCAAAAAAGCATAAATTATGCCTTGGAAAAATTGACGATCTAATATCCTATCGTCTAAGCAGAGAAAAATTAATAAATTTTAAAAAATCATCAAATATTTCAATTAATAAACAAATTTATAAAATCAAAATTTTTGAAAATAAACTTGATGGCTCGGAACATTTTGCACTAATTAAAGGCAATCTTATTAGAAATAAGAATCCACGAGTGAGGGTTATTTCTTCAAATATAGTAAAAAACTATTTATTGGGTGAAAAATTACCAAATTCATTTAATAAAACTATTAGTTACTTCAAAAAGTACAAAGATTGTGTATTAATATTTATAAGAGACACAAATCTTAAATCTGTTTCCGAAACTTTAAGAGGATATAAAAGTAAAAAATTTTATATCAAAGGACATGATAAACTAATTAAGAACTATGGCATTGGCGCTCAAATTATCAAAGCTTTAAAGATTAAAAACATGATATTAGTTACAAGATCAAAAAAGAAAGTTGTTGGACTAGATGGTTACGGTATAAAGATAAAAAAGCAGGAAATTATTAAATGAAGCTCAAGATTTGTATTGTTGTTGGAAACTACTATCACGATGCTGCTGACGATTTAATCAAAGGAGCAACTTCATTATTGAATAAATACAAAAAATTTGAAACCATTTTCGATTGGAGAGCATCTGATATTTTTTCTGAAATATTTGAAGAAATCACTGATAGAGATGTTTCTCTAAGAAAGCACGAAATTGAATATAAAATATTACATGCTCCGGGAGTGTTTGAAATACCATTACTTATTTCATGTAACATAAAAAAATATGATGCTTTTATTACATTAGGTTGTGTAATCAAAGGTGAAACACCACATTTCGATTTTATTTCAAGTGCAGCTATAAATGGAATAATGGACTTATCAATTAAACACAAAAAACCTATCATGAATGGCATAGCTACATGTCTAAATAAAGATCAAGCTTTAGAAAGGTGCAATCCAAATAAAAAAAAATAAAGGAGGTGAGGCTACTCAAGCACTTTTCCACCAAAATTTCCATCCTCAATATATTTTTTTGCATTATCCCAAGCACCACCGCCAGCTGTCATTGAAATTGCTACAAATAAACCTGTAATAATCACCCCGAGTAACATTGCGCCTACAGAAGACAGTGCAGATTCAATACCACCAACATACAATATTACAAAATAAAGAATTATAGGAGAAAGTACTGGTAAAAGTGATGGTATAACCATTTCTTTTATTGCTGCTTTCGTTAAAAGATCTACAAGTTTTCCATAATCTGGTTTTGCTTTTCTTTTCATAATACCAGGTATTTTCTTAAATTGTCTTCTTACTTCGATTACAACAGCACCCCCTGCTCTTCCAACCGCCTGCATTCCCATTGATGCAAATAAATAGGGTAACATGGCACCTATCAACAGACCTACAACTACATAGGGATTAGATAATTCAAAATTTACAACAACATTTTCTAAAGCAGATCCCTTAACAGATGAAAAAAATTTTATGTCTTCAGTATAAGCAGTAAATAAAACTAAAGCTCCCAAACCAGCAGATCCTATTGCGTATCCTTTTGTAACTGCTTTTGTTGTATTGCCAACAGCATCTAGAATATCTGTGTTTTTTCTAACTTTTTTTGGTAAATTAGACATCTCGGCTATTCCACCAGCATTATCGGTTACTGGGCCGTAAGCATCTAAAGCAATAACCATTCCAGCCAAAGCAAGCATTGACGTAACAGCAATTGCAATTCCAAATAGTCCCGCAATATAATTTGTAGTAAGTATCCCAATTACGATTATTAAAGCTGGCAGGGCTGTGGCCTCCATCGAAACTGCTAGTCCTTGAATAACATTGGTACCATGACCTGTAATTGATGATGAAGCTATACTTTTTACGGGCCTAAAATTTGTACTAGTATAATATTCAGTAACCCATATAATCAAACCAGTTATGACTAAACCAATTATTCCACATAAATATAATCCCATACCGGTAAAAATTTTTTCTTCAATGTAATATTCTGTATCTAAACCAATTACATAATCAGTGATTGGGTAAAGAATTATTAATGATAAAATGGCAGTGACAACAAATCCCTTATAAAGGGCGTTCATTATATTTTTACTTTTTCCTAATCTAACAAAATAGGTACCAATAATTGAAGTCAATATACATCCTGCACCAATTGATAATGGGTAAATCATCATATTTAAATTTCCATGAAAAAATATTGAAGAAAGAACCATTGTTGCAACAATTGTAACCGCATAAGTTTCAAATAAGTCTGCTGCCATTCCCGCGCAGTCTCCAACGTTATCTCCAACATTATCCGCTATTACAGCAGGGTTTCTCGGATCATCTTCAGGAATACCTACTTCAATTTTTCCGACCAAGTCCGCTCCTACGTCAGCACCTTTTGTAAAAATTCCTCCGCCAAGTCTAGCAAAAATTGAAATTAAAGAAGCTCCAAATCCTAATGCAATTAAGGCATTAATTAACTCTCTTTCATTAACATTAAAAAATAACAAAATGTAATAGTAAACAGATATTGATAATAAAGCCAATCCGGCAACCAATAAACCAGTGACAGCACCCGATTTAAAAGCAATTGATAATCCCTGTGACAAACCTTTTCTCGCAGCTTCTGCTGTTCTAACATTCGCTTGAACAGATACTAACATACCAACATAGCCAGCTATCCCTGATAAAGTAGCACCAATTAAATATCCAACTCCTACTAAAATACTAAAAGTAAAAGTAATGAAAATTAAGACAAATAATCCAACAATTGAAATTGTTTTATATTGTCTGTTTAAATAAGCCTTAGCTCCAATTTGGATTGCTTCAGAAACTTCTTTCATTTTTTTATTGCCGGAACTGGAATTTAATATTTGTTTACCTGTTATATATCCGTAAATTATAGCTATGAAACCACTTAAAATTGTAAGTAGTAAAACTTTTTCTGATATTAAATTGTTCATATAGATTGTTCTGAATAAAAGTTAATAAAATTTAAAAAAAGCAACATGTCAAAAAATGTAACAAAACGCAATAATAATATTAGCTAAAATTATGGATATAACCAAGTTTTTTTGGTAATTTAAACTTTTCATTTATTAATTTTATATCATTAAAACTAGATTTATTTTTAATTGTACCAACTATAGAAACTTTTGTAGATGTATCTTTTGATATTTTTTTTATTAAATTTCTTTTACTTTTATTTGCGGTAAATAAAAGTTGATAATCATCACCATTGGAAATATAATTTAATTTATTTTTTTTTATTTTTTTTAGATATAAATTTAAATTGAATGATATAGGAATATTATTTACCAATATTTCAGATGATAAATTGGAATTAGTTAAGATGTGTTTTAAATCTTGGAAAAAACCATCTGAAATATCAATTGATGAATTTGCAAAAAGATGAATTTTTTTTGAAAATTGAAAAGGAATGTTAGGTAGGTAAAATTGTTTTACAAAGTAGCTAGCAATTGTTTTGTTAAGTTTTATTTTTTTTTTCAAAATATTTAATCCGATGAATGAATCTCCAATATTATTAGTTATATAGATATCATCATTGATTCTTGCTCCATTTCGTAAAACAGGATTTTTTTTAGAATAACCTATAGAAGTAATAGTAATTGATAATTTACTTGAGCAAGTAGTGTCACCACCAGCTAAAATAAAGTTATATTTTTTTTGTTCTTGTTTTAATGCATAAATTATCTTGTAAATGTTATTTTTTGATAAATGATTATGATTACCTGAGAAACTTACAAAGTAATACTTTGGATTAATACCTTTGCATATAAGATCTGAGATTGATGACCTTAATGCTTTTTTAAAAATTAAATTGGGATATTCAAAATTTAGAAAATGTGTCCCTTCAATACATGTGTCAATGGAAACACCAATTTTTCTTTTATAATCAAAAAAAATATCATCAGATAAATTAAAAGTACCTTTGCTTTTCTTTGATAAACTTGAAAAATATTTATTTATTATTGAGAATTCGTTCATTTATTGTCTTATTTTTTTCGATAACTTGTCTAAAAGCGCATTTAGATATTTTTTTTGTGTTTTATCTAAAAAGAAATCAGATGAATTTAAATATTCATTAATTATAATATTTATTGATGTTTGAGGACGATATAGTAATTCGAAAATTGCCGCATACAATAAAATGGTTAATAGTTTCTCTGTTCGTTTCATATTTATATCTTTACCAAGATGTTGTTGGATAATTTCTTCTATTAACTCTCTTCGTTCTATTGTGCCAAGTACTACATCCTTTATAAATTTTTTATATCTATGTTTTGGAAAAGTTAGCTCAGATTCCTTATTAAATTCTTGAGAATATAATTTCTGAATTACAATAACTCTTGGATTTTTAAAAGCTTCATTTTGTTTCATTTTGTTCTTTTGAAATTCCTAATAGATGAAAAAGTGCTTGAGTAGCCTCACCTCCTTTATTTTTTTTATTTGGATTGCACCTTTCTAAAGCTTGATCTTTATTTAGACATGTAGCTATGCCATTCATGATAGGTTTTTTGTGTTTAATTGATAAGTCCATTATTCCATTTATAGCTGCACTTGAAATAAAATCGAAATGTGGTGTTTCACCTTTGATTACACAACCTAAT
>AZHR01000020.1 GCA_000504625.1 alpha proteobacterium SCGC AAA240-E13 | reverse complement strand
TTTTTTGCTTGATTATAAAGTGGTATTGCATTATAAAGTTTTCTTACAATATCTGTATAGTTTAGATTTGTTCTTTTACTTAAATCTTCTTTTTGAATTTTTACTGTATATTTTGGTATTTTTAACATTATATTTTCAATAATGTTATTTTTATTAAACTCCTCTTGAAAAATTGGTTTTAAAATATCAATAAGTGTATTTTTAGACCCTGATTGGGTATTGTTAAAATTATTCAATATTTTTATAATATGTTCATATTTTATTTTTTCAATTTTATAGTGTCCTATACTATTTCTTATATGTTTGTTATAAAAGTATTGATAACCTTTTGTAGTTGATTGAGTCCAAATACCATTTTTTAGATTTGTTTCCATTCTTTTTTCAAAAATTTGATTTAGTGTATTTAAAGAGTTTGAAAAAGGGTCTTTACCTTGTGAGAGTAAATTTTTTACTTCCAAAAGTTTATCAAATGCACTTTTTTCTGTTCTTACTTCAAATAGTTTAGTAAAGTTTTTTACTGGATATGTTATACCTAAATGTTTAAATCGAACCATAATAGCAATAGAGCCATTTTTTAGTTTTTTCTTTTTGATACCTGCATATTGTGCCATTTTTATTCCAAAGTGTATAAAATTTATAAAAAATTATAACATATACACTTTTTTATACACCTTAGCTTACCAAAAATACACTTAAAATCACTCAAAAAATATTTTATATTTTTAAAAATGTAAATTTACAAAAGTGCTATAAACCCTTATATTATATAGCCTAATAGCCATCCAAGAGCAAAACCAATAAGATGAGAATACCAAGCAATTGGAAGTCCTAAAAGTAGCGGTGCAAAAGATATTAGAATAACCCATACTATTATACCATTTCTTTGTATATTGTTTTTTAGAGCAAACCAACCAAGAAGCACACTAATAGCTCCACTTGCTCCTATTACATTTACCCAAGAATTTGTATAGTACATATATACTAAAGTACCAATAGATGTAAGAGTACCCCCTAAAAAATATAAAAGTATATATTTTACTTTTCCAAGATGACTTTCTATTGTTGTACCAAATTGAAATAAAACTAGCATATTCATCAATATATGAGCAATACCACCATGAATAAACATAGTAGAAAATAGTTGATAATAAAAATTATATTGAAAAAATAAGATATTAAGACCTAATAGTGTAGTTAAAGATTCAATTTGGTTTTGGATACCAAATATAATAAAATTAGATAATATTATTATATTGGTAATTGTTAATAATTTTGTATTATTGTGTTGTAAATTCATCTCTTGTTTTTAATAAACTATCTATAGCTTCTTGTGCTTGTTTAGCTTCTAATACTCGTTGTTCATTTAATCCTTTTAGAACTTTTAATGTTTCCATTTTTTCATGATCGATATTTGATTTTATTTGTACTGCTTTTCTGTTGTTTTGAGTACCTGCAATTCCTAGCCATTTTTCTTTATTGTTTATGTATAGTTTTGTAGATGCACTTGTAGCATTTTTATTAAATGCTATTATATCACCCTCTTTTAAATTTAAAAGTTGTTTTATAGATAGTTCAGTTTCAGCAAGCATTGCATCTATATTCATTCTTGCGCCTGAAATAAGCGTATTAATATCTCTTTTTTTACTTATTTTTTTATTTTTTGCTTCAGCAAATACTTTTTCTACTATGATCTCTAAAAGAGGTTCTATATAAGAAATAGGGTAACAAATAGATAAAAATCCTGATTCTTCATCTATAGTGATCTCAAAAACTACGAGTAAAACTATCTCATGATCTGATATAATTTGAATTGCATTTGCATTTGTATCTCTACTTTCAATTTTAAAATTTATTGTTGATACATCATCCCAAGCTTCTCTTAGATGTTCTACTATAAGTTTATAAAAATGATCAAAGACCTGAAGTTCGATCTCTGTTAACTCTTTTTCTGTTGAGTCTGTTAATGCACTATCACCATTTCCAAGTAGATGTGCTATTATTTTATGACTGATTCCTGGATTACATTCTATTACTATACGACCATCAAGAGGCTTTAAAGATAATGTATTTAAACTGGTAATTTGAGGAATTGAAAGAATAAATTCTCCATAAGTCATTTGTTCAATACTATACAACTTTATATCAACAATTTTTCTAAGCATCGCAGATACATCACTAATGGTAGCCCTTAGCATTTTATCATGCAAAGCATTAAAAGCTTTCATTTGATCTGCTGATATTCTATTTGGCTTTTTAAAGTCATATATAGCATAACTTTTATCTTTTGCTTCTGATGCTGCTTCTACTTCTATCTCATCTAAACCACCATCATCCTCTGCAATATCTAATAGTGCATCTATCTCATCTTGACTTAAAAACTCTGCCATATTATTTCACCACTTCTACTGTTGCATCTATAGCATCTAATTTATCTAACATTTTAATTGTATCTATAATGTCTTTTATATCTACTTTCATCATCTTTAAAGCTCTCATAAGATTTGATATAGTTGGTTTTTCTTTGCTATTTAAAAGTGCATTGTTTATATCTATTTGAGTAGTTTGTCCTATTTTGACATCATCCCCTATATCTTTTCCTTTATTTTTTGTATTATTTTCCCAATCTTCTTCACTTAAAGAAGATTGTTTTATCCTAATTGTAAAATTGCTCATCTGTACTACGACAGGTTTTATAATAATATCTGCTCCTGCTAATATAAGTTGTTTTTGAATATCTATAACTATTTTATGTTTTATATCTGAGGTTAATTTAATGTTTTGAATTTTTGATATAAATTGTATCATTGAGATACTATCTGGTTTTTTCACTTTAATAGTTCTTGTATCATATGCCATAGCTATTGGTTTATTAAAAGTTTTATTGATTTTTTCTTCTAATAAAGCTGCTGTTTGGGCACTTTGTTGAAGTAAACTCAATGTTATACTTGTTTCACCACTTAAATTATAGTTTACTTCATTTTCAACAATAGCACCATCATAAATATATCCCGTAGTTTTAATACTTTTATTTGCAGTTACAGTTCCTTGTCCTAAAGCATATACTTTACCATCTACACCTTTTAGTTGAGTAATAAGAAGCTGACCACCATCTATAGATTTTGCATCACCAATTGAAGATATTTTTAATTTCAACTTATCTCCTTGTCTAGCAAATGGTGGCAAAGATGCAGTTACCATAACTGCAGCAATATTTTTTGATTTTATAGAAGAAGCAGGAATTTTTACATATGAATTTCTAAGAAGATTTTGTAAAGATTGCATTGTAAATTGACTTTTATCTCCAGTACCAGGAAGACCTACTAAAAGCCCATAGCCTAAAAGTTGATTTTCTCTAATACCTACAATATTTGATATATCTTTAACTGTTTGGGCATATAAAGAAACTGTTATAAAAAAAATAAATAATAGTTGTTTCAAAGTATTTTATCCTATTGTATTAATTTAAAACATATTTTATCTAAAATTTAATAAAATCTAGCTATACTTTAAGCAAATAATTATTAAGGTTGTTTTATTGAATATATTTATTTATGGAAATGATTCATTTAAGGGTAAAATACATACTATTTTAGGTAAAGCTAATATAAAGTTTAAAGTAGGTGGTGATATTAAAAATATTGATAATATTGATGAGTTAGAAGAATCAATAAAAAAAGATCCTACAGATATATTCTTAATAGATCAAAATAAAATAGTAGTAGATAGCTTAGTTACAAAAATATTTAAAGTATTAGTACCAAAAGATGGTATAAAAAAAACTTTTTTAGATAAATAATAAAGTATCATATCACTATTATAAATAGTATGTTCAATATCTTTATTAAATCTATAGTTATTGTACCAGTAGTTACATTTAGATATAATATCATCTTTTTTATCATCTAGGTTATAGTAAGATATAAGTTCTTCTAACTCTTTTTTAGTTACACCTACCATATCATTAAATGTTTTTGATAAAGATATATTTTTACCTATATTGTTACCACTACTTACATCATATAAAGCTACTGGTGTTACTCCTGTAAAAAACATCTTTCTAATACTACTATCATTATCACTTGTTCCTGCTTTTAGCATAGTAAAAAACTCTTTATATGAAGCTGTTTTATCTGTAACTATATCTTTATAGTTATTAACATTTGAAGCTAAAAGTTTATTTGCAAAGTTATCGTATTCATCTATAAAAAGATATACATCATAACTTTTTGATTTACAATATTCTAGTACATATTCTATATTATCTATAGGATTATCAAATTCTATTTTTATAGGTAAATTATATTTAAGTATAAAAGAGTTTAATTTTGTATTTAGATGATTTCTAAAGCTCTCTTCATATCGTGTAACATCTACTGCACTAAAATCAAATTTTAGTATATAGAAGCTATTTTTTAGTTTTGTGGGGTTATTTAGTATCCAAGTATTTTTAAAGATAAGATCATATTCATCTTTATAAAATATATCATAATATGCTATTAGCATATTTACTAAAAGTGATTTTCCAAATCTTCTAGGGCGAAGAAAGTATAAAAAGCTTTGTTCTTGTTCTACTAGGGGAATAAACCTGGTTTTATCTATATAGTACCAGTTTTCCCTTTTTATTCTAGTAAAATCTGCTAAACCATATGGTAGTTGTCTTTTCATACTAAAAATACCTTTTATAAAACTTTTTTATTATTATACAAAAGATACTTTACTATGTCAAATTTCAAAAAAACATTTTTTTACTTATAAATTATGGCACAATAGTTTCTATAATATCACCTTTTCTTTGAAGGAGCATAATATTATTGTTTAATGCTTTATTTTTTATATCATCATTTATATAAAAACTTGCAAGTCCTAGATGATGATTGTAATTTTTATATTCTGGGTATAGTTTTTTAAAATTTGTATATTTTGTATTTAGTAATCTATCTATATCATTTTGGTGAGCTTTATATTTTGTTTCTATTATAGCTATATCTTTACCATTGATCATTAAAATATCATATTCATCTTGGATATTGTCTTTTTTTGAGTGTCTAGTTACATTTTTATCTACAAAATCATATTCTATACCATTTAAGCTTGGGTTTGAGGATAAAGAGTTATAGAAAAACTCTTCAGCTACATCTCCTTGGTTATTTGAAATACCACCCACTATTTGTTTCATATGCTTTAAAGATTTTTCCAATTTATCTAATTTTTCATCTGTTCTTCTTGTTTGTTCATCTGTTTTTCTCATCTGCTCACTTGTCTTTTTAGACTCTATTGCTAAACTTGCTACTAAATCTTTAAGTTCTTGATCTGTCATAAAAAATACCTTTTATAAAACTTTTTTATCATTATACAAAAGATACTTTTTTATGTCAAATTTAAAAACCTATATTTTATGGTTCTGGAAATTCATCTGGATTATCTTTATCCCATAAACACCCTACATTTGTAGGATCCCAAAAATATTGTTTAGTTGATGGATCATTTACCCAATCTGGATAATTTTTTGTATCCCTTGGATTTACTATACCATCTACTTTATAATCACTTCCATCTATACTAAATGTAGTCTCAGTAACTCTATCACCTATTTGATCTGTTGTATTTGTATCTCCTAAGCCACTATAATATTCATCACTTCCATATTTTCCTATAAAGGTATTATTAAAGAAAATATTTCTTGTACCAGAACTAGAAAGTTTAATATCTGAGTTTACTACATTCGCTTTATTAGTTGAATTAGCATATATTTTATCCGTTATAGAATTTATCATTTCATTACTAGAATTATATGAACATACATAATTCGCATAACTATCTCGAACAGTTCCATAATTTCTTATATAATATGAATTCAAATTACTATATGAACTAGTTATTGTCCCATAATTTTTTATATAATATGATCCAGTTATATAAGTATTCTTTACTGTCCCATAATTATACCAATAATCACTATTTGGATGCTTAATAAAACTATTTTCTAAAATTGAAGTTGAATCAATATTAGCATAGTTATATAGTTCAATATCAGAATTGCTTAAATTAGAATGAGTTTGTAAATATATTCTATATAATTGTATATTTGCATAATTCATACTTGTATTTTTTAAATAAATTTTACCTGTTCCTGTATATCTAAATATAATAGGATTCTCTTTTGATCCATATATAGTTGAATTTTTGAAAGTTACACTTGCATCTTTAATAGTTATTTTAGTACCAGCAGTTATAGTTATATTTGTTAATGTGGTACTTGAAGCTATATAAACTACTCCATCACTATTTACATTTGAACTATCTATATTGATACCAGATTGATTACCTTTGATAGGATAATTGTCTTTGTCTAGTGGATCATATTTATAAGCTATCTCATCATTATCATCTACACCATCTCCATCACTATCTTTTAACAGTGGATTTGTACCATAAGTTTCTTCATCTTTATCACTTATACCATCATTATCATCATCTAAATCATCTTTATTTGCTGTACCATCCATATCATTATCTTTATCTATAGTAGCTCCTGTATCACTTCCTGGGTATGAGTTGCTATCTAGTGGGCTATAGATAGATCCGTAAGCTGGATCACTATCCCAATCCTCTTGTAGATCTGAAAAACCATCATTATCATTATCATTATCTCTATAATCTTCTATTCCATCACCATCAAAATCTGCTTCATACAATAGTGGTGAAGTAATAATCGGATATAGATGTGTATTATCATCTTTAGATGGAGAATAGTTTGTTTGAGCAACTATTGTATCAAGATCACTACTTCCCCAATAATTATATGAGATATCAAAATATTTATTTAGATTTCCAGAATTTACTATTTTAGAACTACTATCTAATATATTATATCTCATAGTAAGTTTAGTGGTATTGCTTATTTTAATATTGGTATTATTAAATTTATTATTATTTAATTTCATATTTGATCCATTTATAGAACCATTATCTATCCTTGAATTTTTTATACTTGATACATTTTCAAATATAGTTCCATCTGCAATAATATTATTGTGTGTGTAACCACTTACTTTATAAACATTTGTAAAAGTTGAATCATTAAAAGTTGAACCATAAATTCCACCACCTATAAAAGTAGAATTTGTATCACTATTTGTGATATAAACTATATAATTATTTGTGGTATCATTTTCTCCTGAGCTATTTACTTTTTTAAATATTGAATTTATAGATGTACCAAATCTAGCAATTCTTGCATATGATGAACTTGTTATATTATAGTAATAATTTTCACCATATCCTTCTTGTTTAAAAATTGAATTATTTATTTTATTAACATAAAAATTAGCTTTACCACTATTGTTATTTACTTTTATAGCTGAATTATTAAGTGTAAGTGAAACTAATGTTCCAGATGAATCTTTTTTATAAATTTTTACATTGTTAATCTCTGCAAAATTTAATTCACTTTTATTTGTAGTGTCAAATATTATACTTCCATCATCTACAACTATTTTACTATCACTACTTCCATATCCATAGATATAGCCTTTATTCATAATATGTCTATTATCCCCTAGCATCTCTATTTTAGCACCTGCTAGAAGTATAAGCTTTCTATTTTCTTTTATTAGGATATTTCCAGTTAATTTATATGGTGATCTACTAGATAGCCAAATAGTATCTGCAAGTATCACTCCACCATCAATAGTAGTTGGCCCTGCATAAGAGCTACTAGGTGTTGCTTTTAAAGAGAGAGTTTTATCACTCTCTTTACCATCTACAATTGCAGTAACTCTATAGTAATATGTAGTATCATTTGAAACTGTAGTATCAAGATAATATATATTTGTAGTTGGTGTTGTGTTTATTTTAGTAAAATGATTGCTATTTGTAGATCTGTAGATATTATATCCTGTAGCATTATCTATTTTACTCCATATAAGTCCTACCTCTTTATCTCCTGCAGAGCCATTTATACTACTTGGTGCTAAAGATGATAATACAGCAGATTCACTTTGAGTTACAGTAGATGTAGAACTATCATCTACTGTTATCTCATAATATAATGTTTCACTAGTGTTAAAGGCTATATCTATACTATGAGAGGTTTTTTCAGTAGCTGATATAGTTTTTGTATCGTTTAGATCATCCTTATTTGTACCATATTTTAATATAGCAGTTGTAGGTTCATTTGTATCAAATGTGATTGTTATATCTGTATTAGATGATGTTGAGTGGATATTTGATATAGTTGGAGTCGTAGCTAATACTAAATTTGAAGATGAACTAATATCTGCGATATTTCCAGCCCTATCTATAAAATGTGCTTCAATAGGCGTATCAAACTCATCTGCTGTATCTATAATATACTCTGTACTATATGTTCCATCTCCATTATCATTAAGTTTAAGATCACTAAATAAACCATCAACCGACACTGTAGCTTCTCCACCTGATTCACCTGCATCTAAAACTATAGATAAAGTATCTTGCATAGTTGAAGCTCCACTATGAGTTAGTGAATTTAAGCTTACAGTAGTATCTAGTATGATTGAGCTACTTGCTGGAGTTAATGTAGTTCCACTACTATCTTTAAATACTACATTTACATTTTTTACTCCATCACCACTACTTAGAGTGATAGTTTTTGTTTGGCTATAATCTTCTTCATCTAAAGTAGTATCTCCATAACTTATTTGCATAGTAGATGCATTTGCATTTGTAAGGCTTAGGTTTACCTCTTGAGTATTTGTATATGTTGCATTATTGTTTATATATACAAATGAATTTCTTAAATGTGTTTTAGGTAAGGTATATTCAGTAACTCCTGATACTATAGATCTATCATAGCTTACACTCTCCCAACTACCATTTGGATAGCTTATAGTTATAGTATAATCCCCCAAAGTTAATTGTGGAGATATAAAGCTTCCATCAACTTGTGGATGAAATGTAGTAGTTACTCCATTTTTAGTAGCAGTTATAGTTGCTAGTGTAAAATCACTTGCTTCATCTATAGTAACACTACCTTTAAATACCCCATATTTTTGAGTCATATCTATAGGTTCTAAAGTTTTGGTTTCTCCTGATTCTAAAGTGGTATATATATTTTTGATTTTGGTTTGAAAATACTCTTTAGAGTATTCTATATCTTCATAAGTTCTAGCTTTAAGTGTTAAGTTCCAGTTTCCATCTGTATCTGTTGTAGTGCTTATACTTGTATTTGGTATGCTTACTACTACCCCTGAGTTATCAGTAGTATTTGGTAGATTTACTTTTCCTTTTAAAATAGCACTATTTGTAAGTGGATTTTTTTCTGGAAAAGTATCTGGATCATCTTTATCCCACCAACACCCTACATTTGTAGGATCCCAAATAGAACTTACTTTATATGGTAAGATTTCGTCATTAAAATATATTTTTTTTGCATAAATATTATAAAAATATTTAGCATTATTGTAAAAATCATAATTATTATTAAAAATATAACTATTTTTTATAGTACCATTATTATGTAAATAACCATTTTCAGCAATAAATGAATTAGTTACTATAGAATTACTTGAAGTAAAAGTATCCCAATCATTATTAAACTCAATATCACTAAAACTAATTTTTGAATTTTGTAAGTTCATTCTAAATGCTATTTTAATATTTGCATAACTTAAGTCTGAATTATCTATATAAAGTTTTCCATCACCTGCTCCACTACTTCTTACTATAATTGGTGATTCTTTGGTTCCAGATATTATACTATCTCTTATGGTAACTCTTGTATCTTTTTGGATAGTTATTTTAGTACCTGGTTTTATAGTAATATTTGTAAGAGTTAAATAATTTCCTGCAATATAAACTACTCCATCACTATTTACATTTGAACTATCTATATTAATACCTGATTTATCTCCAACTAGAGGATAATTATCTTTATCTAATGGATCATATTTATATATTATCTCATCATTATCATCTACACCATCTCCATCACTATCTTTTAAAAATGGGTTTGTACCATAGTTGATCTCATCTTCATCACTTAAGCCATCATTATCATCATCTGCATCATCTTCATCTGCTATACCATCCATATCATTGTCTTTTGGAAGTGATTTACCATTACTATCTACTGGATAAGAGTTGGCATCTATAGGGCTAAATACAGATCCCCATTTAGGATCACTTGCCCAATCCTCTTGTAGATCGCTATATCCATCATTGTCATTGTCACTATCCATATAATCAGGTATTCCATCATCATCAAAATCTGCTGTATATAGTGAAGATGAAGTGATAATTGGATAAAGATGAGTTTTTTTATCTTTATCTGAAGAGTATCCTGTTCTTTTAGCTATAGAAGTAAGATTATTCTCACCCCAATAGTTATATGAGATATCAAGTTTATCTGCACTTAAAGTTGTATTTTTATCAAAAATATTATAGTGCATAGTTAGTTTTTTATTATCACCACTTAAAGTTATAGTTGATTTTGTTATTGTATTATTTTTAAAAGTTGCATTTGATGAATCGTAACTACAACATTCATTATTACTACCATAAGTTATATTTGTTAAAGTTGAATTTTCTATATGACTAGCTTCTGAAATTGAAGCATTTATTATATTTGCTTTAGATATTGAATATGTTTTTATTCTTGGAGTATTTGTAAGATTTGAATCTATAATTGAGTCTATTTTAAAACTAGCATTTGAAAAAGTTGAGTTGATAGCTGAGTTTATATATGCTATATAATTTGAAGAAGTTGTAGGATTTCCTCCTGAATCAAAAGCCATAAAAGAAAAATTACTATTTATTACTTTTGATATTCGATTATTACTATCATAACTTGAACTACCACTTCCAAACTCATTAAAAATAGAATTTTCAAGAAGATATATATCAAGATTATTACCATTATTATTTATAATAGAATTTTTTAATATTAGGTGTGAATAACCATCTGCTTTCATATAATTAAATTGTGCATAGTTTAATATACTATCTTCATTTGTATTAAAATCTATCTCTCCTTTTTCAAATACTATCATATTCTCTTTTGTTCCATATCCTGTAATTTTACCTTCAACCAAAAGTTTATAATTATCTTTAAACTTCACTTGTGTTCCTGGCATAAGTATAAGTTCAATTCTCTCTTTTATTTTTATATCTTTATCTATATTATATGGAGATTTAGATTTAAGCCAGATTTGATTACTATCTATTAGAGCATTGCTTAAAGATGTTGGACCAGATATTGTATCTTTTGGTGTTGCATTTTTGATTTCACTTGCAAGAGATTCATTGCCTAGTTTATCAACAGCTGTTATATAGTAATAATATATTTGAGCATTTGAAACAAACTCATCAAGATAATAGTTTTGTGTTATTAACACTTGATTTATTTTACTAAAACTTGCATTGTCTAAAGATCTGTAGATATTGTATCCTACTGCATTTTTAGCTACTTTATCCCAGATTAATCCCACTTCACTATTTCCTGCTATTATTGATATATTTGTAGGATTTTTAGGGGCTAATCTATCTTTGCTTTTATATAATGATTGTAAATTTGAAGCATCCTTTACTTTTATCTCATAATATATATCTGTATTTGCAGCTAAATTGGATAAAGTAATTGTATGATTTGTAGATAATGTATCTTTTATAACTATTTCATTATCTAAAGATGTGAAACTATCTCCATAGCTTATCAAACTTGTAGTTGGTTCATCTGTAGTAAAGTTTATTGTCATTTGATTATTTGCTGCATCAGAAATTGTATTTATATTTTTAATACTTGGCTGACTTTTTAACACTAAGGGACTTGAAGTTGTAAATATAGCTTTATTACCTGCTTTATCTGTAACATTAGCTGTAGCATTTGCCTCTATCTCATATGAAGTAGATATAGTATAAGTTCTTTCATATATACCATCATTTGCTTCCTCATCACCAAATTTACCATTATCTACAAGTTTTATATTTTCAAATAGTCCAACTATTGAAGCATAAGCTTTTGCATTAGTTTCACCTATATTTAGTTTGATATGAAGAGTATCCCCTTTTGTAGAAGCTCCATCTAAAGTAAAACTTGATAATTGTAAAACATTATCTAATATAATAGTATCCAATACTGCTGGAAGTGGATTGTTATTTTTATCAAACAGATCAACTTTTATATTTTTTACTCCATTATTTCCTGATAAAGTGATAGTTTTTGAAGATGCAAATGGTTCCTTATCATAAATAGTTGATCCTTCACTTATTTGCATATAAGAAGCTGTATTACTACCTATTAATAATGTTACCGTTTTACTATTTGTATATATATCATCATTGTTTATTTGTAGGTATGAGCTTCTTAGGTTTATAGTTTTTAGATCAAGGTTATCACTACTTCCATCTAAATTTACAGATCCTACTATTGACTCATGAAGTCCATCTGAGTATGTTATAGTATAGCTATACTCCCCTAAAGGAAGATTTAAGATATTAAAAGTTCCATCTTTATTTGGGTTTATATTTGCGGTAACCCCTTTTGCATCTCCACTTATACCATAGATATTGATATAACAGTTTTTATAATTAGTTGTTCCTGAAACTGTTATTTTACCTATAAAGTTTTGGGCTATTTTTATTATAGATTTTGAAGATGTTGTATAGTTTCCATTTTTAGTTATAGTAATAGTATTATTATCTATTATTGTTTCATATAGATCTTTTTCATATATTACTCCATCATAGTTTCCAACTGGAAGTTGCATAGACCATTTTCCAGTAGAGTCTGTATATGTAAAATAATTTGTATTTTTTATAGATACTTTTATACCTGTATTATCTTGAAAATTTTGTAGATTTACTGTACCTTTTACAACACCTTTTACCCTAGAGAGTGTTATATCTCTTAAGATAGTTGTAGCACCTGCGACTACTTTTTTAGATTTTATAGTAGTTGTATCATAATTTGAATCTATAAAGTTTATAGTATATCTCCCTTGAGGTATATTATTTAGTATAAAGCTACCATCTCTAGCAGTGATTGCTTCATAGTCAGTCCCTTCAAGAGATACAATTATCCCTGCATGGTTTAATCCATCTTTATCACCAAATCTAGCAAATCCTGAAATTGATCCGTTATTGATTGAAGATAGTTTTGATATAGATATATCTAAAGCTACAGAAGTAGTATTATTTGAGATATCTATATTATCTACTTTAGAACTTGCATATCCATAAGCATAAGCTATTACAGAGTATCCCTTATCTACTGGAAGTGCTTCAAACTTATATATTCCACTTATATTTGTTAAAGTAGAATAAAGTGATCCATCACTAGCTTTTGCATAAACTACAATATTATCTAAGCTTGGAAGTGTAGTAGATGTAACTTTACCTCTTAGAGATCCTTTTTGTGAGTTTAAAAATATAGTCTCTAAATTTATAGTTTGATTTGCAGTTACATTAAAAGTAAGGTATTTTGATACATATCCATCTTTTTGTATTCTTAAAGAGTAAGATCCTTGAGGGATAGCATCTATAAAAGCATCTCCATTTTTATCGGTTAAAATCTCTCTATCAAGTTCCCCTAGTATTATTTTTGCATTTTCTAAATTTGTATTTGAAAGAAGTGATTGTATATTTAGTTTTATACTACCTAAAGTAAAAGCTGAACCTATATCTATAACTTTCTCTTCACCTGGTTTTATAGATATATCATCTATTTTAGTTCCAATATTATTTTTTTTATCTACATATATAAGTGAGTATTCTCCACTTGAAGGGAGATTATCAACTGTAAAGCTACCATCACTAGATACATTTATATCAAATGTATTTGTAAGTAGTTCATAATCTTTTGTTCTGATTTTACCATTATATGGTTTTTTATCCATAGAAGAAACTCCTTTTGGAGCTAGTTTTAAACTTCTATTAGGATCTCCTATAAAGCCATATAGTTTTCTTCTTTTTAATATCTTTTTACCTAAACCATTTTGTATATTTACAGTTCCTATTAATCTTGCACTAGCAAAAGTTATATCTTTATCTACTGGTGGTTTATAATCTTTTCCATCAACACCATTAGTTCCATTAACCCCATCTTTTCCATCTTTTCCTTTTAGGCTATCTAAAAAGTCTTGTTCAGAACCACTATTTCCAGCATCTAGCCATATTTGATATGCTGATTTTCCATCAGCACCATCTTTTCCGTCAGTTCCGTTTTTTCCATCTTTTCCATCTTTTGGGATAATAACTGGTTCATAATATAACCAAAAAGCTTGATATGGTTCTATTGAAGTTAGTTTTTTATATATTAGTTTTGGATTATTTGCTAATTTTCCATACCAAGTATTGTTTTTATATACCCATACAGCTTTTGAGTTAATAATATTTTTATTATTCATATCAAAAGCTTTAGAGTTATCTACACTTGATACTAAGTTCCAGCCATGATAAAAAGGTATATCTGTATTGGTTTTATTATGAGTTTTAGCCTCTGGTGTATAAGAGAAATCTTTTAGTGCATATACCCAAGCACCTTCATAATAAGATAAAATTGTATTATAATAAAATCCTAATTCTAAAGCTTTTTGTTTAATAGTATCATTTTTTGTATATATATTCCAACCAAAATCAGATGAATTATCTGCCGTATATTTCCAGATTATTTTTACTTTTGAGTTATCACTAAAATCTTTATCTTTAGAGAAATCTATAGTGTTATTAAACCCTACAAAATTCCAACCTTTTTTAAAATAAATTGTATCTGCAATTACTACTGAATAGAATAATATTAGTAAAACTAATAACTTTTTCATAAAACTCTCCTCGTATTAAAAGTAAAAATTCCATTAGTCTAACTATTATTCTCTTATATATTACTTAAGTAAATATTAAGTAATTTTATTAGTTATTTTAATATAAAATTTTTTTACTCTACAGTTACACTTTTTGCAAGATTTCGTGGCATATCCACATCGTTTCCAAGTCTAATACTTATCTCCATACTAAGTAATTGAAGAGTTACTAACATCTCAAAAAATTCCAACATATAATGATTTGTTTGAGTTGTTTTTATAAAATCATCTGCTAATTCAAAATCAAGTGGTGAGATAGCACAAATTGTACTATCTCTTGCACTTAACTCCTCTACATTTGATTTTATTTTTTCATAGTGTAGATGTTGAGGCATTAAAGCTATTGTAAAAAGTTCTGGATCTGCAAGAGCTATAGGACCATGTTTCATCTCACCTGCTGGATACCCCTCTGCGTGAAGATAACTAATCTCTTTTAATTTCAAAGCACCCTCAAGTGCCAAAGGAAAGAAAATATCCCGACCTATAAAGAAAAAACCATGTCCGTGAAGATACCTTTTGCTAAGTCGTTTACATTTTTCATGTACTTTATCTTCTACTATTAAGCTTTTTGGCACCTCTCTTAAAACTTTTAAATGCTCTTGTAAAATATCATTTTTTATACTATTTTTTTGCTTTGCAAAATATAGTGTCATCATCCATAAAACCACTGTTTGAGTAGAAAATGCTTTTGTACTAGCTACCCCTTTTTCAATACCAGCTCTTGTTAGTATTGTAGCATCAGATACTCTAGTCATAGAACTATTATCTACATTACACACCGCAATACTTTTAAGTCCTGCATTTTTTGCCATTTTTAATGCTTCTAGTGTATCTGCTGTTTCTCCACTTTGAGATACTACTATAAACAATGTATTTTTTTCTAATAGTGGTTCTTTATATCTAAATTCGCTTGCTATTTCAACACTACATCTAATCTTTGCATACCTTTCAAAAAGATAACTTGCAGTTAAACTAGCATGATAGCTAGTTCCACATGCACATATTTTTATATCATTAATATCATTTAAATTAAAATTAGATAATTCTTCAAAAATAATCTCATCATCTTTAATTCGCCCTAACATAGCATCACTTACAACACTGCTTTGCTCGTATATCTCTTTTTCCATAAAAAATCTAAATCCATCTTTTATTGCTGTTTGTTTATTCGTAGGAAGTAGTATAAAAGAAAAATCTAATTTATTTAAATCTATATCATAAAATTCTATTTTAGAAGGTGTTGCAGTACCCCAAACACCATCTTCAAGATATACTACATCTTTTGCATTTCCAATAAGTGGTGCATCGCTTGAAGCAAATAATACTTCATCATTTTCTAATCCATGAGATATTGCTAATGGTGATCCATGTTTGATAAAAAATATTTTATTTGGTTCTGATTTGGTTGTAAGTAATATTGAGTATGCACCTTGAAGTTTTTTTATAGTTTCTTCAAATGCTTTTTTTGTACTATTTAATTTATTAAAATTATATTCAAAAAGATGTACAATTACCTCTGTATCTGTTTGAGATAAAAACTTATGTCCTTTTTTTATTAACTCATCTTTTATCTCTTTATAGTTTTCTATAATACCATTATGAACCACATAAGAGTACTCTCCTAGATGTGGATGTGCATTTAGCTCAGTGGGTTTCCCATGAGTTGCCCATCTTGTATGTCCTATTCCTATACTTAGATCGCAATCTTGAGTTTGAAATTTTGAATCAATAATTTTTTCTTCTAAATTTTTAATCTTTCCTATAGCTTTAAAATTATGAAATTTACCATTTTGAAGTATCGCAATACCTGCACTATCATACCCTCTATATTCTAACTCTTTTAGACCATCCAACAAGATTTTTGTTGTATCTTTTTTTCCTATATATCCTACAATTCCGCACATATTTTTATCACCTAAATATTTTTTATAATTCTATCTAAAAGTAACTAATGTTACGATAATTGGAAAATCATTAATTTAATAATCTGCTACAAAAATACTCATTTTAGATAAATAACTAATTTATATCCAACACTAAATTCAACTTATAGTATATAATTACAAATTCCCAATAAACCATTTATTTATAGTATTTGTAAGCACTTTTAAACCAGTATTTGGATATAATATATACTTATAATACTAAGGAAATTTATGAGTAATTTAGAAGAATATTATCAAAATTTTATGTTAAGTTCATTTGGAAAGATTGAGATGACAAAACTATCACAACTTACAGGTAAGAGTCATGATGTTTTTACAAAAAATTTATTACTTGATGATTCTTTAGATGATGATACAAAATTATGGAAAACTATAAAACCATTTTTAAGAGATTATGAAAATGATGAAGATGGCTGTATTATAGTTGATGATACTTTGCTTCATAAACCATATAGTAAAGTCAATGAAGTAGTATCTTGGCATTTTGACCATGTAAGTGGAAAAAGTGTCAAAGGTATTATGATGTTAAATTTTCAATATACAGATGATAGTGGTATTTCTATACCACTTGGGTATGAAATAATTACTAAAACTGAAGATGTATGGAATGATAAATATCAAAAATATATTAAAAAAAGTATGTTTACCAAAAATGAAATAATGAGAGATAAATTAGAAATTTTACATTTTAATAATCATATAAAATATAAATATATTTTAATGGATAAATGGTTTACAACATCAGATAATATCGAGTTTATAGCAAATATATTAAATAAAAAGTTTATTGCACCTATTAAAAAGAATCGTAAAATTGCATTATCTCTTGAAGATAAAAATAAAGGAAAATATGTTAATATTGATAGCATAGATATAGGAGCTTGTAGTAGTCAGCTTATATATTTAAAAGGTTGTAATATACCTTTAAATATTGGTAGGCAAATTGTCAAAAACGGCAACGATGGTGAACCTCTGTACCTATATCTTATTACTAACGATACAAATATATCTTTTTCAAAGACACTTGAAATCTATCAAAAACGGTGGAAAATCGAGGAATATCATAAATCTTTAAAACAAAATTTAAAAATAGAACACTCTCCAACTAGAGTTGAAATATCACAAAGAAATCATATCAATCTAACCGTGTTAGCATTTATTAAACTTGAAAAACTACGCTTGAATTACAAGATGAATCATTTTGCAATTAAAGAAAAGATTTATATTGAAGTTCTCAAGGTCGCCTATAAAAAAGTTGCTGAATTGGAGTGTGCCTAAATAGTAACAATTTTATTAAATATTGAAATTTAGATTATCGTAACATCAGTAAATAATCATAAAATAATAATATTTGATACAAAATCAAAAAGGGTAAAAGAGAAGCATATTATATTAAAGATTAATAAGAAAAAATATAGTTAAATTTTTTATTTATCTAATATCATTTTTACTTAAATTTTGCTAAAATCTACGAATTATTTTAAAATCAAAAAAAACAAATTGGAGAGAAGATGAAAAAACTAATATCAAGTGTAGTATTAGTAAGTGGTTTATTTACTACAAATATATTTGCAGATATAAACCTAAGCGATGGTTTAGTAGCACACTATGAGTTTGAAGGAGATGCAAATGATAGTAGTGGAAATGGTAATAATGGAACACAATATGGTGGAGTAGAATATGTAGATGGAGTTATTGGAAAGGCAGTTAGTTTTGATAACAATAAAAATGACAATAATCAATATATAAATTTGGGGCACTACAATGAATTTGATGTAAATTACATTAGTGAAAATATAACTTTGTCCGCTTTTATAAAAACAACAGATGATAATGCTACAATATTTTCAGATAATACTACAAGTGGATGGTATTATTTTATGATTTATGAAAATAAATTATCATTAATGTATCGAAATACTAGTTGGGATTGGGATAATAGAATTAAATCAAATTTGTATATAAGTGATGGAAAATGGCATCATGTATTAGGAATAATTGATGGTTATACTTTTAAGTTATATATAGATGGACAGTTTGATACAGAAAAAACTTTTTATGATTCAAAATTAAGTTGGAGTGGAACTTTTAGTGGTGTTTCTATCGGGGCAGTTGGATATAAAGAAAATGATACAGGTAAACCAGAACGTTCTGATTGGTATAATGACGGTTTAATAGACGACCTCCGTATCTATAATCGAGCCTTAAATGAAGATGAGATAAAAGCACTTTATAAATTAGGTTGTTCAGATGAAATTATATATGCTAAAAGTCCAATTACTAATAGATGGTTTCAATTTCCAAGCAAGTGTGATGCTCCAGCAGATTGGGAGACAAATACAACTGTACCAGTAGATTATACTACACTTCAAGAGGTAAATACTACAAAAGTATCTTCTATAACTACTGATAAATTAGATAATCTATCAAATGGTTGGCATCTATTAGGAACAAGTAGTTCTATACAAAATCTTGATATATTTAATAATACAAAATTTATATGGAAATATAATGATATAAATAATAGTTGGAGAGCCTACTCACCAGATAGTGCAAAAAAAGCACTTATTCAAAATCATGGATTTGATAGTTTTGATAGTATTGAAGCAGATGAGGGATTTTGGATATATAAGTAAAAAATTGTATTTTTACTTATTGACTTTTTTAGTTAGTTTGTAGTATAATTTTATTAATAAAAAATTAAGTGAAGTGAAAATATGGGAATTCATATGCCTCATACCCTTAAATTAATCTATCTTTAGAGTAGGTTAAATATTTAGGAGTTTATACTCAAGGCGGACTGGTATGGAAAAGATGTGGGGTGCTTCCCTCCCACCACTTAATTTATATACTTTTCGAACTCTATTTTATATTCATTTTTAAAAAATACTATTGTATCTTTACATTTTATAAGTTGTCTTATACTTGGTTTGAAAATAGTTGATAGTTCATTGTAAAAATTATTGTTAGATATTCCAAATATCAGATATTCATTGTTTGTATATGTGATAAAATTTATAATACCATCTTCTTTATATTCACAAGATGCTATACAATTATCTAACAATACTTGAAAACTATGTTTTTCAATATATACTGCTTGTTTTGGATGGTCTATTGATATTTTTTTTGCTTTTTTATTTGATATAAATAATTTTTTACTTTTAAAAATATTTCTAATATTATGCACTATTAAAGGTGTGATAATACCTAAAAAAATTCTATTTTTTGAACCCAAACTTTACCCTTTGATTTTATACTATGAATTATACAATTTATCTCTTTCAATTTCAAACTGTTGTTGTGTAATAAAACCATTTTTAAGCATATCAACTAACTCTTTTAATCTATCAAAACTATTATTTTGAGTTTTTATAGGTATTGGAGATATTGACTCTTTTTCAACTATATTTCTTATATAGTTCCAATATCTATTATATGCTTTTACTTTATCTTCATAAGTAAATTCAAGATAGTGTTTGATTGTCCCTTGTGGTTTATGATCTAAACAATAATCAGCCAATCTACTATCTATATTTAGTTTAGTAATCATAATAGATAACATTAATTTTCTTGTATCGTGCATTGATATACTATGATTATTGATAGTTTGTATATTTGCTTTTATTAACAATCTATGAAAAACTCTACTTGCTGTTCCACCTCTTGGAATATTAAATAGTTTTCCACCTTTATGATTTTTTATATATTCTATACACTCATCTGGTATAGGGTAGTGGTAGTCCTCTTTTGTTTTTGTTATCTCTTTTGGTGCTATAATTTTTCTTTTTTCTATATCACAATGTTTTTTTTCAAGTTGAGTTAATTCTCCAAATCTATGAGCAGTTAATAACAGCATATAAAGAAATATTTTATGTTGTTCTATGTTGTGTTTTTTTGCTTGATTATAAAGTGGTATTGCATTATAAAGTTTTCTTACAATATCTGTATAGTTTAGATTTGTTCTTTTACTTAAATCTTCTTTTTGAATTTTTACTGTATATTTTGGTATTTTTAACATTATATTTTCAATAATGTTATTTTTATTAAACTCCTCTTGAAAAATTGGTTTTAAAATATCAATAAGTGTATTTTTAGACCCTGATTGGGTATTGTTAAAATTATTCAATATTTTTATAATATGTTCATATTTTATTTTTTCAATTTTATAGTGTCCTATACTATTTCTTATATGTTTGTTATAAAAGTATTGATAACCTTTTGTAGTTGATTGAGTCCAAATACCATTTTTTAGATTTGTTTCCATTCTTTTTTCAAAAATTTGATTTAGTGTATTTAAAGAGTTTGAAAAAGGGTCTTTACCTTGTGAGAGTAAATTTTTTACTTCCAAAAGTTTATCAAATGCACTTTTTTCTGTTCTTACTTCAAATAGTTTAGTAAAGTTTTTTACTGGATATGTTATACCTAAATGTTTAAATCGAACCATAATAGCAATAGAGCCATTTTTTAGTTTTTTCTTTTTGATACCTGCATATTGTGCCATTTTTATTCCAAAGTGTATAAAATTTATAAAAAATTATAACATATACACTTTTTTATACACCTTAGCTTACCAAAAATACACTTAAAATCACTCAAAAAATATTTTATATTTTTAAAAATGTAAATTTACAAAAGTGCTATAAACCCTTATATTATATAGCCTAATAGCCATCCAAGAGCAAAACCAATAAGATGAGAATACCAAGCAATTGGAAGTCCTAAAAGTAGCGGTGCAAAAGATATTAGAATAACCCATACTATTATACCATTTCTTTGTATATTGTTTTTTAGAGCAAACCAACCAAGAAGCACACTAATAGCTCCACTTGCTCCTATTACATTTACCCAAGAATTTGTATAGTACATATATACTAAAGTACCAATAGATGTAAGAGTACCCCCTAAAAAATATAAAAGTATATATTTTACTTTTCCAAGATGACTTTCTATTGTTGTACCAAATTGAAATAAAACTAGCATATTCATCAATATATGAGCAATACCACCATGAATAAACATAGTAGAAAATAGTTGATAATAAAAATTATATTGAAAAAATAAGATATTAAGACCTAATAGTGTAGTTAAAGATTCAATTTGGTTTTGGATACCAAATATAATAAAATTAGATAATATTATTATATTGGTAATTGTTAATAATTTTGTATTATTGTGTTGTAAATTCATCTCTTGTTTTTAATAAACTATCTATAGCTTCTTGTGCTTGTTTAGCTTCTAATACTCGTTGTTCATTTAATCCTTTTAGAACTTTTAATGTTTCCATTTTTTCATGATCGATATTTGATTTTATTTGTACTGCTTTTCTGTTGTTTTGAGTACCTGCAATTCCTAGCCATTTTTCTTTATTGTTTATGTATAGTTTTGTAGATGCACTTGTAGCATTTTTATTAAATGCTATTATATCACCCTCTTTTAAATTTAAAAGTTGTTTTATAGATAGTTCAGTTTCAGCAAGCATTGCATCTATATTCATTCTTGCGCCTGAAATAAGCGTATTAATATCTCTTTTTTT
>AZHR01000019.1 GCA_000504625.1 alpha proteobacterium SCGC AAA240-E13 | reverse complement strand
CCATATTGCATCTTGATCATCATCAACTCTCATTTCTATTACTTTTTGTTTAAATCCACTAACCTGTCCTTTATGCCAAATTTGTCTTCTTGATCTGCTCCAATAGTGTACTTCCTTGATTTCAATAGTTTTTTTTAAGGCCTCATCATTCATATATCCATGCATTAAAATTTTTCCAGTTTCTTTATCCATTGTAATGACTGGAATTAGTCCTTCACTATTAAATTTTGGAGATAAATATTTCCCTTCCTCTATTTCTGTGACATTTTTTCTTTTTTTAAACATATTTTTTAAGTTTATTGCATAATAATGTATGGTTTTATTGTTTTACAAGAGTTAAATAAAATATATAAACATTCTATAAATTATGAAACTGGTAGAAAACATAGAAGAAAACAAAAGTAAAATAAATAAAGTTTCTGATAAAGAAGCAGAACTAGCATTTAGAACAATAATTGAGTGGATAGGAGAAGATCCGGCACGCGAAGGTTTGAAAGGAACACCTAAAAGACTTGTAAAAGCCTTTAAAGAATATTTTCAAGGTTACACACAGGATGCAAAAATTTTTTTAAATAAAACTTTTAGTGATGTAGAAGGCTATGATGATATGATTGTAGAGAAAAATGTAACTGTTGAAAGTCATTGTGAACACCATATTGCTCCTATAATAGGTGTTGCTCATATTGCCTACATACCTTCCAAGAATATTGTTGGACTTAGTAAATTAGCAAGAGTTGTAGAAGCATATTCTAAACGTTTGCAGACACAAGAAAAATTAACAATGCAAATAGCAAAAACTTTGATGGAAGCACTGGATGCTAGAGGAGTAGCTGTTACAGTTGATGCCACTCATCAGTGTATGACAATGCGTGGAATAAAAAAAGTCAACTCTTCTACAATTACAAACTATTATTTGGGCCTATTTAAAAAAGATTTAAGTTATCAAAATCGATATTTAAAATTTATAAGCAATAAATAATAAATAATTGATCTAATCTTTCAAAATAGTTATCTTAAAATAAAATGAAAGATCAATTTAAAGCAATTGTGCTAAACCAATCTGGCGAACGGTTTAGTAGAGAAATAAAAATTTTAGATAAAAGTTTTTTTAAAGACGGAGATGTTATGGTTCAAATTGATTATTCATCTCTAAATTATAAAGATGCATTAATTTTAAAAAATGGGGGTAAACTTGTTAAAGAATACCCTCACATTCCAGGTATTGATTTTTCTGGAAAGGTTATAGAAAGCAATAGTAAAGATTTTAAGATAAACGAAGAGGTTATTCTAACTGGTTGTAGGGTAGGAGAAATATACCCTGGCGGTTATTCTCAGTTGGTAAAAGTAAAAGGCGAACTATTAGTTAAAAAACCAAAAAAAATTTCAAATAAAAATGCAATGATTCTCGGAACTGCAGGATTTACTGCTTTACTTTGTGCCTTTGCAATAAAAGCTAGAGAAGAACTGCTAATGGGTGAAAAAGTAAATGATGTTCTGGTTACTGGAGCCACAGGAGGCGTTGGTAGCATATCTGTTATGATTTTATCAAAATTAGGCTACAATGTTACTGCCGCAACAGGAAAAAAAGATAAAAATGATTTTCTAAAAGAATTAGGTGTATCGAAAATAATAGATAGAAAAGAATTAGATGTTGAAAGTCGTCCTTTGGATAAAGGATTATGGGATGGAGTTGTAGATACTGTGGGTGGAAAAATTTTAGCTAACGCAATTTCACATACTAGACCAAATGGAATTGTTGCTGCCTGCGGATTAGCCTACGATTATAAACTTTATACAACTGTAATGCCATTTATTATTAGAGGTGTAAAACTTTGGGGAATTGATTCAGTGATGGTTAATAAAAAAAGAAGAGAATTTTTGTGGTCTGAATTACCAAATTTAATTGATTTTGATATTTTGGAAAAATATATAAAGATCGTTAATTTAGAAGAATTATTAAATATTTTTCCACAGATTCTTAAAGGAGAAATTACTGGAAGAGTTTTGGTAGATCTAAAAAAATAATATGGATTGGGACAAACTTAAAATATTCCATACTGTGGCCGAGGCAGGTAGTTTTACTAAGGCAACAATAAATTTACACTTAAGTCAATCTGCAATTAGTAGACAAATACAATCCTTAGAACAAGATTTGAAAGTGCAACTTTTTGAAAGACATGCAAGAGGGCTAACACTAACAGAAAACGGAGAATACTTATTTAAAACTGCACACGAAGTCATTTCCAAACTTAAAGAAGTAGAAACTGCTTTGGGAGATCAAAAAGATAAACCTAGTGGAAAATTAACTGTAACCACTGTAGTAAGCTTCGGTACAACCTGGTTAACACCAAGAATACAAGAATTTATGCAGTTAAATCCTGAAATAGAAATTGAATTAGTTTTTGATGATAAAGAATTAGACTTAAGTACCAGACAGGCAGATATAGGAATATGGATGCGAAGACCTAAACAATTGAATTACATACAAAAAAAATTAATGGATATAAATTATCATATATTTGGATCTGCAAAGTATCTTGAAAAAAATGGGTATCCAAAATCAATTAATGATTTAAATAAACATCAATTTATTTCTTATGGGAAAGGCACTCCTTCGCCAGTATTTAATCCTGATTGGGTTTTAAAATTGGGATTAAAAGATCAGAAAAAAAGAAAACCAATTATGAAAGTAAATAGTGTATACGGTCTACTTTTGGCTGTTCAGAGTGGTGTTGGATTGGCTGCACTTCCTGATTATATCACTGTGTCTGTACCAAATATTGTTAAAGTTTTACCTCAAATTGAAGGACCAAAATCAGAAGCTCATTTTGTATATCCACAATCATTAAAAAATGTTGCTCGAATTAAAGCATTTAGAAATTTTTTGTATAGTAAAATTAGTGAATGGAAATTCTAGTTATTTCTTTATTTCGGTTTTAATTTTTAAAATTGAACCTTCATCTATTGATAGAGTTTTTTGTTTAATTACACCTTCCACATCGGCTGTTTTAGTTATGTGAACTTTATCTGAGTTGATATCACCTTTTAGTTTGCCACCTATTAATGCATTTTTTGATGAAATATTTCCCTTAATGTTTGAATTCTTATAGGTTTCTATTACTTCTGCATTAATATTTCCGTTTACTTCACCATCTACAACGATACCTTCTTTTTCAGTAATATTGCCTCTTATTTTTATATTTGAAACAAGTATTGATTTATTTTTTTCAGCCATAATCGATCCTTTTTTTTATACAACTATAAAGTTAAAATTTGAAAAAATCAACTAACAGTATTTTGCCTTCTATTATTAATTTTTTATTGATAATATGGAAATGTTCCAAAGGGGTGCCTTTAATGGCTGAGAGTAAACTCTAGGAACCTGACTGGTAATTCAGTGAGGGAATAGGATGGGAAATCAAATATATATTTTAAGTCACGAATCAACTTTGGTGACTATTTTTTTAGTAAGTAGCTTATTCGCTGCAATAGGAATATTTTATTCAGCAAAATATCAGAGTTTAGAAAATTATCTTACAGCAAACAGAAACATTGGCGTTACATCTTTAACTACGAGTTTAGTTGCTTCCGCTTTAGGTGCTTGGATTCTTTTTGGTCCAGCGTCCGCTGCGACCTGGGGAGGAATTGGATCTGTTATTGGTTATTCTCTGGGTACTGCTTCTCCAATGATTGCACTTATTTTTTTAGGACCAAAATTAAGAAAGGTTTTTCCTAGAGGTAAAACTCTTACAGAATTTGTTCAAAGCAAATTTGGTAAAAATTTATTTAAATTAATTTTAGCTATAATGATTTTTTATATGTTTATATTTTTGTGCGCAGAGGTGACAGCAATATCTATGTTGATTAATTATATTTCAGGAACATCTTTATGGATGACGGCATTATTAGTAATAGTTGCAACATTAGCCTACACTCTTTATGGAGGATTAAGAGTTTCAATTTTAACAGATAATTTTCAGTTTTTTATTGTTCTTATTTTTTTATTGATCTGTGCATTTTATATTTTTTCATATAACAGTAGTGAAATTTCCCTAGATCTTATTAAAAATAATTCTAACCATTTGATCAGTAGCGAATATTTACCGAACTACACAGCTGGATTAACTTTTTTCATAGCTGTTGCTGCCACTAATCTTTTTCATCAAGGAAACTGGCAGAGAGTTTTTGCAGCCAAAAATGAAAAAATATTAAAACAAAGTCTTTGGATATCTTTTTTTATTATTATACCAATCGTTTTTTTTATGGGCGTCTCTGGGTTAATTGCAATATCTCTAGATAGCAAAGTAAATCCAGATCTTGCTTTTTTCTCAATTCTTTTAAAGGAAAACATTCCTTTGTTATCCGTATTAATTATTATTATGGCCCTATCATTGACCATCAGTACTGTAGATACATTAGTTAATGCGATATCCAGTTTAGTTGTAGTGGAGGGAAAATATTTCTTCGTTGATTATAGAAATAAGAATTTTTTAAAATTATCAAAAATCTTTTTAGTTATTTTGTCGATTATTTCATTCATTATAGCATCAAAAGGTTTTAGTATTTTGTACTTGTTTCTATTAGCTGATCTTTTTTGCTGTGCAGCAGTTTTTACTGTATTTAGTGGTTTTTATAAAAAGAAAGTTAAAGAAACAAATGCATTTATATCAATTTTAATAGGATTATTATTGGGGTTACTTCTATTTCCTAATACTGATTTTTCTCAAAGTATTTTGGTAGGAACTTTCTTATCAAGGGATTTATTTCCTCAAATTATAACTAATTATTTATTATTCTGGTCATTTTTGCTAGCAACACTTTCTCCAGTAATTGTTATAATTAGCTATGATTCCTTTAAAAGATGACAACCCTACCGAAAATAGACCTGTCGTCACTTATTTTTTAATAGGTTTATGTGTTCTAGTTTTTCTGATGGAACTTGGATCAAGAAGACAAATTTGGCATAAAGGACAGGTTAGTGGATTTAAACAAAAAGTAATAGAAATGAGAGTTGATGATGATCAAGATGCAATATGGGTTATTGTTGATATTGGGAAAGGAGGAAGTTGTCATGTTGGATATCGCTCTTGTTTTTATCGAAGTATCCCACTGGGAAAAATTAAAGATTTAGAAAAAATCAAAATGGATTTTAAAGAAAAAAAAAAGTTTTTTGATCCAAAAAAAATATATAAAGATAAGCCTACGCCTACAGAAATTTAATGGCAAAAGAAGAATTTCAAAAAAATGTATTAGGTGAAAAATTAGAAAACTGTTCTAACGGTCCGTTGACCGGGTGGTATAGAGATGGTTGTTGTAACACGGATGATGCTGATAGAGGACTTCACACAGTTTGTGTAAAAGTAACAACTAAATTTCTAGAATGGGGCAAAATAGTTGGTAATGATTTAATAACCCCTCATCCCGAATTTGGTTTTCCAGGTCTTAAAGAAGGAGATAATTGGTGTGTATGTGCAACTTGGTACTCTAGATCAATTGACGAAGAAACAGCATGTCCAATTTACTTAAAAAGAACAAACGAAAAAACTTTACAGTTAATTCCAATTGAAAAATTAAAAAAATACGCAATCGATTTATCTTAATAAATTTACATTAATTCATCTTGTAATAAATTTCCCGAACAAAAAAAATTGTGGCCTTTAATAGGTGAGATGATTTCTATATTAACTTTAATATTGTCTACTAAATCATCAATTTCACTTTCATTTAAATACATATTATTTAAAAAATTATTAATAAAATATTCTTTCATGTCTTCCGTTGTTAAATATTTATTTCTTTTCTGAAAAAAACCATATCCATATTGATTAAAAAAAATTATATTTCTAACTATGTTGCAATCAGATAGTTTAGGTTTATATCTTTTTCTTTTGTATCTGAGCTGATCCATAACTGCCACAATATTAATTAATATTTCATTTTCTTTATCAATAAATTGAACTTGACTACCTACGCTTTGGTATTGGACACGTATTACAACATATTGAGCGTTTACTAATGATTTTGATTTTAATAAAATCTTATTTTCTAAATTATTCAAAATAAATTCTAAATAAGATATTTTTTTTTCTTTAAATGTTTCACCTAAATTAGAAGAATTTACATAATTAGAAATGAAAAAAAAAATAATAATTATATTTGAAAAAAATAATATTTTTTTACATGTTGCCATAACGAGGCCCACCACTTCCTTCGGGACTAACCCAAGTAATATTTTGTGAAGGTTCTTTAATATCGCAAGTTTTGCAATGAATACAATTTTGAAAATTAATTACGAATTTTGGATTTAAATTTTTTTTATCTCTTTGAACTTCATAAACTCCGACAGGACAATATCTCTGGGCCGGTTCATCAAATTTATCAAGCGTGTATTTGATTGGTAAATTTGGATCCTTTAATTTTAGATGAACAGGTTGATTTTCCACATGATTAGTGCCTGTCAAATAAACAGAACTGTTCTTATCAAAAGTAATTTTGCCATCAGGATTGGGGTAATCTATTTTGGGCATTTGACTTGCAGGCTTCAAAGTTTCATGATCTGCATGTTTATGTTTTAATGTAAATGGAAATTTTCCTCTAAAAATGATTTGATCCAATCCTGTAAATAAAATTGCAACAATTAATCCCCAATTAAAACTTGGTTTTACATTTCTTGCTGAATAAAGTTCTTTGAAAGCCCAACTTTGTTTAAATTTTTTTTCGTAATCGCATAAATTAGATTTATTTTTTATGTGGTTAAAAATTGTTTCTGCTGCAATAATTCCACTTTTCATAGCTGTGTGTGCACCTTTTATTTTAGGCATATTTAAAGTTCCTGCATCACAACCAATTAATAATGCTCCAGGAGTATACATTTTTGGTAAACTCTGAATCCCTCCCTCAATTAAAGCTCTGGCACCATATGAAACTCTTTTGCCTCCTTCTATCATTTTTTTAATAGCAGGATGAGTTTTGAATCGTTGAAATTCATCGAAGGGAGATAAATGAGGATTTTGATAATCAAGTCCTATTACATAACCAATATAAATTTGTTGTTTTTCTGCATGATAAATGAAACTTCCTCCATAAGTTTTTTTATCAAGTGGCCATCCAACTGTATGCATTACTAGACCTTCTTGGTGTTGATTTTTACTTACTTCCCAAATTTCTTTAAAACCAATTCCATATTGTTGTGGATCTTTTCCTTGATCAAGATGATATTTTTGTATCAGTTGTTTTCCTAAATGGCCTCTACAACCTTCTGCAAAAACAGTAACTTTGGCATGCAATTCAATTCCTTTTTCATAATTATCTTTTTTATTGCCATCTTTATCTAATCCCATGTCAGATGTTGCTACCCCTTTAACTGAATTATCTTCTTTATACAAAATTTCACTAGCTGGAAAACCAGGAAATATTTCTACACCAAGTTTTTCCGCTTTTACTGCTAACCAACGACACAGATTTGCAAGACTTATAATATAATTATTGTGATTTTTTTGAACCGGAGGTAGGAGCCATGTTGGCCAATTTAAAGATCTATTTTTACCAAGGAACAAAAATTTTTCTGTAGAAACTTTTGTTGTTACTGGTGCACCCTCATTCTTCCAATTAGGCAATAATTCGTCTAGTGCTTTTGTCTCAAAAACATTTCCACTTAAAATATGAGCTCCTACTTCAGAACCTTTTTCTAAAACACAAATATTTAAACCAGAGTTTAATTGTTTTAATTTTATGGCTGTTGATAAACCTGATGGTCCGGCTCCAACGATTACAACATCGTATTCCATAACTTCACTAGTCATGAAATTAACTATATCAGACCTTTTATTTTTGAATAGTATTGAGTTTATTTAACTCTTCTAAAAATTGAGGCAACGCTTCAAATAAATCTGCCTCAAGACCATAATCTGCAATGCTAAAGATTGGTGCCTCTCCATCTTTATTAATAGCTACAATTATTTTACTTTCTTTCATGCCGGCCAAATGTTGAATTGCTCCTGAAATACCAACCGCAATATAAAGATCGGGAACAACTACTTTGCCTGTCTGACCAACTTGATGATCGTTACTTATATATCCAGCATCTACTGCGGCTCGTGATGCTCCCACAGCTGCATTTAATTTATCAGCAATGGCATTAATTAGTTTAAAATTATCTCCACTTTGCATACCTCTACCTCCAGAAATAACAACTCTTGCAGTGCCAAGTTCAGGTCTTTCTGATTTTGTTTCTTCTCTTTTGATAAATTTTGTAATATTTGGAACATTTACAGGATCTACTTTTTCTATTATAGCTGTACCTCCAGTGGTTGGGGCAGGATCAAACGATGTGGGTCTTATTGTAATACATTTTTTTTTGTCATTACTTTTAACCGTTGCAAAAGCATTACCGGCATAAATTGGACGGACAAAAGTATCAGGACTATTAATTTTAATAATATCGCTTACCTGAGAAGTATTCAACAAGGCTGCTACTCTTGGCATAAAATTTTTTCCAAATGTATTTGCAGAACTAATCACATGAGTATAACCTTCTGCCAATTTAACTATCAAAGGAGTTAGGTTTTCTGCCAAATAGTTTTCATAATTTAGTGAATCAGAGTATAAAACTTTTTTTACGATCGGAATCGACGCTATTTCTTTGACAACATTTTCACATTTATGTCCAGCAACTAAAACATGAATATCAGAATCTATTTTTGAAGCAGCATCAATTGTGTTAAGCGTAAAAACTTTTAGATTTGAGTTATCGTGCTCCGCAATTAATAAAATTGACATTATATTATTTTAGCCTCATTTTTAAGTTTGCTTACCAGCTCTGCTACACTTGCAACTTTAACACCACCTTTTCTTTTTGGTGGTTCTTCTACTTTTAATTGTTGAATTCGATTAGTTATATCTATATCTAGATCTTTTGCGATCAATTGTTCTATTGGTTTTTTCTTTGCTTTCATAATATTAGGCAATGATGCATAACGTGGTTCATTTAGTCTCAAATCGCATGTAACAATAGCCGGCAAATTAATTTCTAGAATTTCTAAACCTTCATCAACTTCTCGAGTTACCTCTATAACTTTGCCTTTTAATTCAACTTTTGAAACAAATGTACCTTGTGACCATTCCAACATTGCAGCCAACATTTGACCTGTTTGATTACAATCATCATCTATAGCCTGTTTGCCCATAAAAACTATGTCTGGTTTTTCTTTTTCGACTATTTTTTTTAAAATTTTAGCTACGCCCAAGGGTTCTATATAATTTTCAGTCTTTACGTGAATACCTCTATCAGCACCCACCGCCAATGCTTTACGTACTGTTTCTTGAGCTTTTTCTTCTCCAATTGTAACTGCAACAACTTCCTTTGCTTTTCCAGATTCTTTGATTTTTACTGCCTCTTCAACCGCATTATCATCCGGTGGATTTGTTGCCATTTTAACATTATCCGTATGTACACCTGTACCATCTTCTTTGACTCTAACTTGAACGTTGTAGTCGATAACTCTTTTAACAGCGACCAATATTTTCATTTATACTCTTAATAATTTATTCTCTGGATCGTAGGGACTATCTTTAATGATAGAAGCTTTATGTATTTTACCTAAAATATCAATTTCTAAGGTTTGCCCAATATTTGCAAGGTCAGGTTTGACCATACCTAAAGCTAAGGATTTATTTAAGCGAAAACCAAAATCTCCTCCTGTTGCTCTGCCTACAATAGATCCGTTACTATAAATTGGATTATTACCCAAAACATCAGCATCACTTACACCGTGAACTTCCATGGTAACTAATTTATTAGAAAAACCTTTTTCTCTCCAACGGTTTAATGCCGCAAGACCGATAAAATCTCCTTTATTGGGATGAACAAATCTATCAAGTCCAGACTCATAAGGTGAGTATTCTATGGAAAGTTCGGTTCCAACCAATTTATAAGATTTTTCAACTCTTAGACTGTTCATTGCTCTAATACCATACGGTTTCAAATTCAAATTTTTTCCTGCTTCCATTAATTTATCAAAAATATGATTTTGATATTCAATTGGATGATGTAATTCCCAACCTAATTCTCCAACAAAATTTACTCTCATTGCATTGCAAGGAGATAGACCAATATTGATATTTTGCGCACTTAACCACTTGAATTTTTCACTAGAAAAATCAGTCTTTGAAACTCTTTGCATTAATTCCCTAGCCTTTGGTCCGGAAACAACCAGCACGCCAATGCTATTAGTCAAATTTTCAAACTGAACCGAACCATCTTTTGGCATCCACTTATAAATCCAATCATGGTCTAGTCTTTGAAATGCTCCAGCTGATACTAAATAAAAACTATTTTCTGATTCTTTCATAATTGTAAATTCAGAATGAACTCCACCTTTTGTGTTTAATGCGTGACAAAGATTAATTCTGCCTATTTTTTTGGGAGCTTATTAGCTACTAATTTATCCAAAAATTCTTCTGTCTTAGGTCCTTTAATTCTGCATTTCGCAAAAGCTGTCATATCTAATAGACCAACATTTTCTTTTACATTTTNCTTTCTCCAGTAATTGTTATAATTAGCTATGATTCCTTTAAAAGATGACAACCCTACCGAAAATAGACCTGTCGTCACTTATTTTTTAATAGGTTTATGTGTTCTAGTTTTTCTGATGGAACTTGGATCACAATCCTACAGAACGGGTGAACTATTTTATTCTTATGGACTAATCCCTTCAGTTTTAATGGGACACAATAAATTGCCCCAAGATCTTTATGCACTGCCTGCCTATTTAACAATTTTTTCCTCTATGTTTATGCATGGCGGTTTTATGCATTTAATAGGGAATATGCTGTATATGTGGATCTTCGCAGACAATATTGAAGATGCCCTTGGTCAAAAAAAATTTATAATTTTTTATTTATTATCAGGAATTGGGGCAGCCATGGCTCAAGTATTAATGGATACAAGTTCCCAAGTTCCAATGATTGGTGCTAGCGGTGCAATAGGAGGAGTATTGGGTGCATACTTAATTAATCATCCAAATGCTAAGGTGCTTGTTTTAATTCCTTTTGGTTTTTTTAGTCAGTTAATTAAGATAAGAGCCCTGTATGTTTTAGGTTTTTGGTTTGTTTTACAATTTATTAATTCAAGTATGATGTCTTCACAAGGGGGTGGTGTAGCCTATGCCGCTCATATTGGAGGTTTTATTTCTGGAATAATTTTGATATTATTTTTTAATAAAACGGCAAAAAGAAAAACGAAAATTATGAAAGGACCTTGGAGTTAATGAACTATTTAATACCATTTATCATTTTAATTACTGTTGTTGTATTCATACACGAATATGGGCACTATTATTTTGCAAAAAAATATGGTGTTGGAGTAAGTGACTTTTCAATTGGTTTCGGAAAAGAGATTTTTGGTTGGAATGATAAATCTGGTACTAGGTGGAAAATTTGCTGGATACCGCTTGGAGGATATGTAAAGTTTTTTGGTGATCGAAATGTATTTAGTCAATCAGAGCAAACTGAGGTTTTAAAAAAATATAATAATGAAGATCAAAAAAAACTTTTTATTTTAAAACCGTTATACCAAAGATCTTTAATTGTTGCGGCAGGACCTATCGCCAACTATGTATTGGCATTATTGATTTTCATATTTATTTATATGTTTGTAGGCAAAGACATGACTCCTGCAATCATAAATGAAGTTCAAAAAGATAGCCCTGCTTATATTGCTGGGGTTAAAAAAAACGATAGAATTATTTCGATTGATAATAAAAAAGTTAGTAGTATTTTAGAGGTATCTACATTTATTTCTACATCTACTTCGGAAATTATAGAGTTTTCCATCTTAAGGAATGACCAGGAATTAATTTTGAATATTAAGCCAGATTTAGTTGAAAGCAAAGACTATTTGGGAAATAAAATTAAAAAAAGAATGATTGGAATAAAACTAGCTCCATATAACAATGAATTTAATAATGTAAAGTTAGGTCCAACCAAAGCTATATTTTATTCTGTAAAAGAGGTGTGGTTTGTAAGTACAACTTCTCTAAAATATTTAGCAAGTATGATTACAGGATCAGGAGATTCCTCTCAATTAGGAGGACCAATAAGAATAGCTAAGATTACCGGTCAAATTGCCGAATACGGTGTAATTCCTTTTCTGAGTATAATGGCTTATATATCGATAAGTTTAGGTTTGATAAATCTTTTTCCCATTCCAATGTTGGACGGAGGTCATCTTATGTTCTACTTATTTGAAAAAATTTTAGGCCGTCCTTTACAGCAAAGGACACAAGAAGGTTTCTTTCGAATCGGTATCTTTTTGTTAATTTCATTAATGTTATTTGCAACATTTAATGATTTGAAAGACCTTGGTTTATTTTAATTAAAAGCTTTAATTCTTTAAAAAAACAATAAAAATAAGGGTTTTTTCATATAACTATATATTGTGCGTATTAATGTAAAATACACTAAAAAAATCATTGATTTCCTGAGTTTTTATGACAAGAGTGAATAAACTAATAAAAATGAGGCTAAAATGAATAAAAAACAACTGATGAACAAAATAGCTTCGACGCTAAACCAAAGCAAAGCTGATGCCGAGAGAACTTTTGATAGCATAATCAACCTAATCTTGGATTGTTTGAAAAATGATGAACAAGTAAAAATAGCTGGGTTTGGTACATACAAAGTTGCAAAAAGAAAAGCTAGAATTGGTAGGAATCCAAGAACTGGTGAACAAATTCAAATTGGAGCTTCACAGAAAGTCAAGTTTTTGCCTGCAAAAGCACTAAAAGAAATGTTCAACAAATAAGCTTATGAAACAGCCTTTAAAATTAACTTTTAAAGGCTGTTTTTCCATGTTGTGCAAATATAAAAAAAATTAATTAAACCTAGTATTAGTTATAGGTATTTTTCTGGTTATTGATAATTTGTCTACTGTTATTTAGAATACATTTTGATCCCATAATTTTTTAATATCAATATGTGGAGCAATTCCGTAACTAGAATTTATGTTGGTGCAGTGAACAGATAATGATGTAATTGGCGAGAAACAGTATTCATTTTTATATATTTTATTCAGATGTTTTTCAAATGGATCGTTTCTTTGCTTGCAAGTATTAATAAAATTGTCCCAATATTTATTGAGGATTATTTTGCTAGTTAAAAATGTACAAAGAGTTTTGTCAATAGATTGCCAATGCCTATGGCTGCCAATTAATATATTTGTTTTTCTATTTGTAGTATAAAGATAAGGATAATCAGATGGACATAATATAATTTCTCTATTTAATTGAGAAGCAAGTCTTTCGTATGTCATTAACATTTCTTCGATCATATTATTCTTGTGAAGGTAATCATCTTCTACAAAGAAGATTAAATCTTTTGCATCATTTCTAGCGATCATAAAGCATTTTAATAGACTTGATAAGTTACCAAATGTTTCAGCGCTACCTTTATCAGTAATTATATCATTAAATTCTTTGTGATTTAAATTAATTATATTAAAAGAAAACTTTTTTTTATCTAGCAATAAATTCATTTTTTTTAATGTGGTCTTATCAGAATTATCATCCACAATAGTAAGGTTTAAGTTAATATTCTGAAATTGAGATTTTGCTTTTTCTAAAGAATTTATTAATGAATTTAGTGATCTAATAGTATATTCACTCTTAGGTTTATCAAAAATTCTAACTTTACTTTGATCCCATATGTTAACTTTTATGTTAGATCTAAAAATTATATCTAACGAATATATTTTTCTTTTGATTTTTACTTTTCCTAAGGGTAAGACAATTGATTTTTTTCCTATATCTGAAAGATTTTCAGTTAAAGATTTGTTTAAAGTTGGAGAAGTAAATTGATTTTGATCAATAATCTCGAAATTCAAGAGTCTACAAATTATAATAAAAATTTTTTTAACAAAACGTTTAATCATTAATTTTTTTGAGCTTCTTTTAAAACAAATTCCAGACGATCTTGTCCCCAAAACATTTTGTTATTTATAATAAAAGAGGGTGCTCCAAACACTCCTTTCAAAAAAGCATCGTTTGTTCTCTTTTTTAATTCATCTTTAATTTCTTGTTCAGATATTTTTAATTTAAAAGTTATGGGATTAAAACCTAAATTTTCTAAAATTTTATCAATTGTTTTTTGATCATTTAAATTTAATCCATCTTTCCAACCTCCATCAAAAAATTTATCTATGTATGGCTTTATTTTATATTCTTTTTTAGCTATCAGTACTCCTCTCATTAGATTTAAAGATTGTATTGGAAAATAGGGATTGAATTTAAAGTTGATACTAAATTTTTCCGCATACAATTTACAATCTTTAATCATAAATTTTGCTTTTGAGGGAATAAGTGCTGCCGCTTTAATGTCTGCAAGATTGAGTAAGCCACCTAACAAGATTGGCATGTAGTTAATTTCAATTTTATTTTGGTATTCAATATTTCTTATTTGTTTGTGAGCTAAGTATGAATAAGGACTAGCAAAATCAAAAAAAAAATCAAACGGTTTAATCATGTAAACCAATTTTTTTCGAATAAAAAATTCTTATAAACCAATATAAAGTCAGACCTAAGGGACCGGTAAAATAAATTAAAATTAAACAAGCACCAGACAAAAGTTTTGGAACGTTGTGTTTTAATGCATCTTTTGATGTCCATGAACCTAAAAATAAGTTTATGCTTATAAAATGTATCCAAAATATTAGCAAAAAAGTATCATTTGAAAATAGTGTGTAAATATTTTCAATTCCTATATATAAATTAAAAAATTCAAAGATATTTTCTCCATTTATAATTAATTGATAGATCATATAAACATATAGTGCAGCAAATAATATTGGTAAAAATATTGAACTAATAAAAATTTGACTTATTTTCGAACTTGGAAATATAATTAATGCCAGCCAAAAAGGTAATATTCCAAAATTAAGCCAAAGATAAACAACTTCTGGACCAAAGTAATTTTGTAAATTTGTGAGCATGTTAAATTTGTTATATCTAGTATTATAGTATATTTAGTAATGATTCTTATCAAAAGCAAAAAAAATCTTGAAGCAGTTGTAGAAGAAATAAGAAAATTTTCATTTTCTTACTTAAAAAAGTATGCTTCTTCAAGGCAACAGCTAAAAACTTATTTGTTGAAGAAATTTTTTAATTCTCCGGTTTCCCGTATTCCAAAAAATCAATTGACTAACTTAATAGATTTAGTTGTTTCTGATTTAGAAAAAAATAAGTTTTTAAGTGATAAATTTTATTCAGAATCAAAGACAAAAAAATTTATAAAAAAAGGATATTCCATAAACAAAATTAGGAATTATTTATTTAATAAAGGAATCAATGAAAAATATATAAAAGACAGTATATCGAAAATCAATTTAGAGGAAGCAGATCAAGATTTTTTTTCAGCAATTAAAACTTGTAAAAAAAGAAGAATTGGTCCAAATAGAGAAGAAAGTAATCGTATTCTTTACTATAAAAAAGACATATCTATTTTAGCTAGATCGGGCTTTAATTACGAAACATCTAAAAAAGTTTTAAATTTATCAAAGGAAGAATATGAAAAATTGATTAAGTTATTGTAATGTTTTGTCTTTTTTTGTTTTTTCATGTAAGTAAAAATTAATTCTCTTTTTCATTTTATTTTTAACGTAAACAAATAGTAATAAACCAAAAATTGAAACAGAAACAATAATTATTAAAATTTTTTGGATTATCATTTTTTATTTCTTAAGTTAAACTACCTTTCCAGATTCTCTGATCTTCGTACTAATAGAGTCAAATTTTTATAATCTGGCTTTCCATATTTAAATTCTTTTTCATCAAGGGTAGTGACTATACCTCCTGCATGTTTTACAATAGCATGTCCTGCGGCAATATCCCATTCGTAGGCTCGAGCTCTAGCAGCATACAGGTCAAATTCACCTGAAGCAATAACGCAAAACTTATATGAACTTCTCATATTAATAAAATTTTTTACATTAAATTTTTTATGAGTTTTTAATATCTCTTCAGAGAGTTTGTATGAATTTGATACAGCATGGATCTCTCCAAGTTTTGTTTTTTTTTTACATTCTAATTGTATTTTGTTTTGTTCAAATTGTTCAAAAGAATACCCGTTTCCATAAGAATAGAATAATCTTTTTTTAGCCGGCGCATAAATCACGCCTATTGCTGGTTCTAGATTAATTATTAATGAAGCATTTAATGTAAACTCATCTTTGTTATTTATGTAATCTTTAGTTCCATCTATTGGATCTACGAGCCAAAAATTTTTATACTTATTAATTTTATCTAAATTTATCATTTCTTCTGAAATTAAAGGAAGGTTGGGAGTAATCTGGTTTATTTTTTCCGTGAGCAATTTATTTACTTCTAAATCTGCATTAGTTACAGGAGAATTATCAGGCTTGATGGTAGTTTTTAAACCTTTACTTCTTAATTCTATTGCTATTTCACCAGCATTAAGAAATGTTTCCAGCAAGCTTTCAGTTAAATTTTTTAATTCATTAAAATTCAAGTTCTTTTACTTTCTCTAGTACAATTTTTTCAATGTTTATAACTAGCTTTCCCATGTTTTCAAAGTTAACTGTGGCTTTATTTTTAATTATTGATTGTATTTGTCCCTTTCCCCAATTTTTATTTGTTGGATTAATTACAAAATCTCCAGGTTCAAGATCTAAATTCATTTGTGGAAAATGGTTCTTTTTTATATTAAAACATGTTTAAGAGAAATTAAACTACATGAATTTAAACTCAACAAATTCTTTAGAAATAACTAAAGAGAAAAAAAATACGAAAGTTGTTGTTGCGATGTCCGGAGGCGTAGATTCTTCAACTGTTGCAGGATTAATGAAAAAAGAAGGCTATAATGTAGTTGGAGTAACTTTAAAATTATATGACGATTCTAAAATTTCAGTAAAATCAAGGCAATGCTGTGCAGGTCAAGATATAATGGATGCAAAGAGAATAGCAAATCAGTTAAATATTGATCATAAAATTCTTTATTACCAAAAAAAATTTAAAAAAGATGTAATCGACAACTTTGTTGAAAGTTATATTGCTGGCGAAACACCCATTCCGTGTGTTCAGTGTAATCAAACTGTTAAGTTTAGAGATCTTTATAAATTCTCGAGAGAATTAGGTGCGTCTGCATTAATCACGGGTCATTATGTAAATAGTGTACAAACCAATGGAATTTCAGAAATGTACCGAGCAAAAGATCACAAAAGAGATCAAAGCTATTTTTTATTCAACACAAGTCAAGATCAATTGAATTTTTTAAGATTTCCTCTAGGAAAATATACAAAAAAAGAAACTAGAGAAATTGCAAAAAAATTAAAATTAAATGTAGCAGATAAACCAGACAGCCAAGATATTTGTTTTGTACCGCATGGTAATTATGCATCGGTAATAAAAAAATTTAGACCAGAGTCTTTCAAAAAGGGAAATATAAAGGATATGAACAATGATGTAATAGGTTTACATGAGGGCATTATTAATTTTACTATTGGTCAAAGAAAGGGAATTAGAATAGCAGACAAAGAGCCATTATATGTAATAAAAATTATTGCAGATACAAATGAAATAATAGTAGGTCCAAAATCTGCTCTTGGAATTGATAAAATTAATTTAAGAGGCTTAAATCAACTTTGTAAAAATTTAGAAGAATATAATTCTAACCTTTTTGTAAAAGTTAGATCTACTGGTGAATTATTAAAAGCTCAAGTAGAAGTGAAAGGTGATAATGCAACGGTTCAGTTAGAAAATAAAGAGTTAGGTATATCTCCTGGACAAGCGTGTGTTTTTTATTCAAAAAATAAAATTGGGGATAAAGTTCTTGGCGGCGGATGGATAGATAGTAAACTTACATAAATTTTATCAACAGTATTCACACAACTATAAATTTATTATAAAAAACAACCATTAAGTGATAGCAAAAAAAATTTCTTTGTGTTTTAATGAAACTAATTGAGAGGCAACTCTCAACTGGCCAGATGAGGAAAGACCGAGAGGTTCAAGCTCAGCGGGCAGAAAGTCTGAGACAGTAGAACTAAACAACTCAGGCGACTGGTACGAAGGTAGTTCTCTAACAGCGTACCAAACTCAAAGGTTCGGTAGCGAAAGCTACTGAATCTTTTGGTTTTTCTACACCTCTCTAAATCAACCATAATATCTTTCTGAACTCAACTTAGCACATTAATGACGAGCCAAAACTTTCGTTCACATGCCTTCGGGTGTGTGAACAGGGAGTTTTCTCTTCCACATTAGTGCAGATAAAAGATAGAAAATCAATAAAAAGATGAAGTAGTCCCATTCCAATATATTATTGAAAGTACTTCCAGGATCAACAAAAATTAATATTAAAATTGCAACTACTGTTATTAGTAAAATAACAATAACAAATGTTAACTTTAGATAGATTAAATATCTATAAGTATAATTAAATAAAATATTTTTAATAATAAAAATTCTTCGAGCTAAAAAAAATTGAGCTGACAATTCAGAAAAAATAAATGAAATAATAATTATCCTTCTAATTTTTCTATAAATAGAATTATCGATATCTAAATCCAATCCTAAGAACAAAACATGTAAAAAAAGAAAAATACTCGACAAAATTCCAAAAACCGCAAATTTACTTATTCTTTTTTTTTTTTCAATTATAGAAAAAATTTTTTGATAACTTAACCAATACAGTACCATAATAATGGATGATAAGAACAAAAGAGGTTTGAATATATACGATTGTGGGTATCTTTTCACAATATTGCTTATAGAAGTTTCACCATTAAGAAGAGGGTTAACAGGATTAGCTGTTGCTAAGACAGCCGTTTCTTTAAATTTATAAAATAGGTTTCTCGCAAATAAGAATTCTTTGTAAATTGGATAAAGTATAGAATTTTTTATACATTGATAATCAAGTTTATTTTTATCCGGTATAGTTATTTTACGGTATATTTTTTTCTTCTCATCCTTAATAAGCTCAGCCTTCTTAACAAACAATTTAGTTTTTTCGGCACCCAGTTTCTCAAAAGGAATTCCAATCAATTCATATATAACACCATCATCTTGAGAAATTTTATTTTCGTTAATATAATATGAGATATCTAACTTAGATTTGGAACATTCTTGAAATTTAACTTTTTTCGTTATTACAAGAGCACAGAATTCATTACCAAGATTACATTCTATTTCCATAGATCCATCTTTTTCATAGGGTTCAAAATACAGTTTATATGGAACTAAATGATTAGATATTAATAATGATCCTAACAAACCAATCAAAGGTAATAAAAAAAGCAGAAAACTATACACTCTTAATTTTCTGATAAGAGATTTTAGATTTGACATTAATTTACTGATTTATTTATTTTTTTTTATTTCTTTTTCTAGCTCTTCTTTTTTTTGAGCCCATTTTACGTCTACCTCTGTGTTTTTTGGGATATCCCATAAAATTTACTCCTTTCTAGTATTGTTATTTTATTGATGTTGAAATTTGGATATAACATTGTGTATGTTAGTAATCAAATTTTTTTATGACTAACTCACCCAAAACTTTTTTAAAACATGCTGCCAAAGGTATCCAATCTAGATCAGTAAATCCTGCAATTATAAGGGCATCTACAATTCTTTTTAAGACAATACAAGAATTGCGAAAACATCAAAAAGATATAGCAAAAGGTAAAAGCGTTACTTTCTGGGATTATGGAAGACAGGGAAGTCAAACCACAATTCAACTTCAAAATCTACTTAAAAAATTAGAACTGGCTCATCACGTATTCTTAACTCAAACTGGATTTGCCTCTGTAGCTCTGGCTATCATGAGCGTTTGTAGACCAGGAGATGAAATTGTAATATCTGATTGTGTTTACCGTCCTACAAAGAAACTTGTCAATCAATTACTTATAGAATTTAATATTAAAGCGATTTGGCACGATCCAAATAGTTTTGAGGATCTTAAAAATAAAGTTACAAAAAAAACAAAACTTATTTATGTAGAAAATCCAGGAAGTAATACTTTTGAATTTCAGGATTTGGGAAAGATAGTAGCCCTTGCTAAAAGAAAACAAATTTATACTGCTATCGATAATACCTGGGGTACTGCATATTATTTAAAACCTATAAAACTGGGTTTTGATATGTCAATTGTGTCCGCTACCAAATATTATTCAGGTCATTCAGATGTTATGGCAGGAACATTAGCAGTAAGTAAAAAAGTTTATAAAAAAGTTTGGTGGTATAACCATGTTTCAGGACATCGTCTATCCGCCGACGATGCTTATCTAGTCATTCGAGGATTGAGAACTTTAGATTTAAGATTAGAAAAACACCAAGAGAATACAAAGATTATAGTTAAATGGTTAGCCCAACAAAAAAAAATAACAAAAATTTTATATCCCTATAAAACATCATCTACTAGTTATAAGTTATGGAAAAAATACTATTCTGGAGCCTCAGGTTTGTTAGGGATCGTTATTAAAAGCAAAAGCAAAACTTCTGTGTACAAATTTATAAATTCATTAGAACTTTTTGGCATTGGTTATAGCTGGGGAGGCTTTGAAAGTTTAGCAGTTTATAATGACCACATCATTGAAATGGGAAAAAGATTATTTTTTAAATTAGAAAAGGATCATCATCTTATTCGTTTGCATATTGGTCTTGAAGATCCAAAAGATTTAATAAATGATCTAAAAAAATCTTTAAGGTTCATTAAGTGATAAAAGAAAAATTTATAAAAAATAGAGCAGCTTTAATAACTCTAATTGCGGCTTCTTTAGTAGTTTTACTTTCTTTAGGTGTAAGACAAACTTTTGGATTATTTTTTATGGATTTTAATAGCAGTCTCAGTATTTCAAATACAGAGTTTGGCTTAGCAATCGGTATTCAAATGCTAATGTGGGGAATTTCTGGTCCAATATTTGGGGCTATCGCCGACAAATATGGAGGGCCTAAAGCCATAACTATTGCTTTTGTTTTTTTTATACTTGGTGTTTATCTTTTATATACAGGTCCAAACACTGGTATTTTTTTTCAGATTAATTTAGGACTTTTAGTAGGCATTGGTCTAGGTGGTACAGCGATTAGTATTCCAATGTCGATTGTGGGTAAACATTTTCCACTATCTAATAGAACTATAGCAATGAGCATAGTTACTGCGGTTGGTTCATTTGGGTATTTTCTATCACCACTACTCACTACATATTCATTGGCAAAAGATGGTTGGGAAAGCACTTTATTTTTATTGAATTAATTTTTTCTTTTTTAGCTCCCATAGCAGCAGCAAAGTTTCTCCATAATTTTGGATGATCTTTTTCTTGATTTTCTTCGTCCTGAAGATTTTCTAGTAAAATTTTTCTCTTTTCTATATCTTCACACAAAGAATGTGTTGCGCTGATATAACGAGGAAATGCTTTTACATGTTGGTAATATTGTTCTGCGTAATCTTTGATAATTTTTCTAGTTAATTTACCTTCATTCCAAGATTTATAAAAAGGATGTTTAAGTAAATGATATTTATCAAGTTTTTCATTTAGTTGTTTTGAAAACATAGTTCCTCCGTTGTTAACTTTGAGATAATTACCCTTTTCAAATATTTTATCAAGATAGATTAATGCGCCGAAATAAAATAATTATCAACCCTAAGTTGTAGAAAGATTATTTAATCTTTCCCGTCCCTCTCATTTCTTTTCTAATTTTTGTAGCTGATATATTCTGTATTTTTTCTGGAAGTACCACTTCTTCTATCTTATAACCCACACCCCTTCCATAAGCAATATTGGTAATATTAGGAACCAGAACTATTTTAAATCTATTCTTAAAATTTGGTAAAAGTCTTTGTTCGATATTTTTCTTAACTGTTTCGAAATCAAATGGATTATCATCGACTCCTTGAACATCTCTGATTTGAATACAAACTTGACCAGTTTTTTTTATTATTTCTTCAAATAGTGCATAATGACCATCATGAAAAGGTTGCCATCTGCCTAACATTTGTGCTGTAGGTTTTTTATTATCCCATTTATATGGAATGAGTTGATCAGCTATCTGATATGCCCAAACTTCTGCATTTTTAGTTGTTACTTGAAAATCAAATTTTTCAGGTTTTACAAACATTTTATTTGTATCTTCAAATCGACCTTTATCAATTGTATTCACCCAAACAACATAATCTGCATTAAATAATTCTCTTGCTTTTGGAGTTGGACAAATAAAATCCGCAACTACATAATGACCTTCTTGTTTATATTTTTCAGCAAAATCAGCCATACGTTTTGCTTGTCTTGTTCTTGCTTCTTCAGAAAAATCCCAATCATTAGCTGCTTTCCTTACTTCATCGTTATTAAGCCGTTTTGCATTTAGTAAAGGTACTAATTTTGAAGCCAAAGTTGTTTTACCAGATCCTGGTAAACCCATTATTAATATCTTTTTCATAAACTTTTTTAAATTGTAGCTAGTCTAGTAACAGGTTTTTCAATTATTGGTAAATGTATAATGCCAGCAAAAACTGATAATGCAATAGCCAAATACCAGGCATAATCATACGAACCATAAAGATCATAAAATAAACCTCCGAGATATGCTCCAAAAAAAGAACCTATTTGATGACTTAAAAAAACAATTCCATACAATAGACCCAAATATTTGGTTCCAAATATGTGAGCAACAATCCCGCTTGTAGCAGGCACAGTTGAAAGCCATAAAAAACCAAAACTTGCACCGAAAATAAATGCACTAATATTGCTAGGTGGTAAAAAAATAAAAAAGACTATTGAGACTCCTCTAAGAAAATAAATTGAACTTAAGATAATTTTTTTACTCATAATTGAAGATAGGTAACCGCTTGTAAGTGAACCAAATATATTAAACAAACCAATTAAAGATAAGATTGTAGCGGCTGTCCAACTTTCTAAGCCTCTATCAATCACATATTTTGGCACATGTGTTCCTACTAAAGTAATATGAAAACCGCATACAAAGAAACCTGACGTTAAAAGAATATAGCTTTTATTTTTAAAAGCTTCTTTAATAGCAGCAAATGTGGTTTGATCGTTAGGTTTATCAATTGATTGAGTTGATAAAGGTGACCTTACAAAAAAGGCAATAAAAAAACCAATTAACAAAAATATTGTAAATAAAAATAAAGTGCTTTCCCAACCATCTTTTGCCAATGAATATGTAGTGAGTAGTGGTGATAGAAAATACCCAAATGAACCAACCGCAGTAAC
>AZHR01000018.1 GCA_000504625.1 alpha proteobacterium SCGC AAA240-E13 | reverse complement strand
GTCGAATTTAGATTATGCGATTATAGGGAAGTTAAGGAAAAATTTGATCGAATAGTTTCTGTCGGAATGTTCGAACATGTTGGCAGAAAATTTTACAGAACTTTTTTTAATAAAATATACGAAATTTTAAATAAAGATGGAATAGCTCTTCTTCATACGATTGGTTCAGTTGATTCACCAAGACAACCTCATCCATGGATAACACGATATATTTTTCCAGGAGGATACACTCCGAGTTTAAGTGAAATTACGGTTCCTATTGAAAAATCAGGGTTAATTTTATCAGACTTGGAGATTCTAAGAATGCATTACTCATACACACTTCGTCATTGGAAAGAACGCTTTTTAAATAATAAAGATATAGCCTTAAAAATGTTTGACGAAAAATTCTTTAGAATGTGGGAATTTTATTTGACTTCTTGTGAAATTACTTTTCGGTGGGGGGATCGTGTTGTTTTTCAATTACAATTAACAAAAGAACTTCATACTGCTCCGAGTACAAGAGACTATATTTATCAATAACTTATTGATAAGTATTCATTATCAATTAAATCCATGAAACAAAAAAAGAAGACAAAAAAAGCTAAAAAAAGAAGTCTTAGAAAACAAAAAAAGAAGACAAAAAAAGCTAAAAAAAGAAGTTTTAGAAAACAAAAAAAGAAGACAAAAAAAGCTAAAAAAAGAAGTTTTAGAAAACAAAAAAAGAAGACAAAAAAAGCTAAAAAAAGAAATCGAAAGAGATCGAGAAAGATTAAGGAAATTATCTCTCAAATTGAATTAAAAAAAATAAAATTTCCAAATATTAACAAACGAACCAAAAAGTTTAAAAAATTAAATTTTCAAAATGTAGTAAGTTCCATTCTTAAACTACTTATCAAAGCAGATGAACAAGTGGTGGATTTCTTTTCTAAATCACTCAAGTCTTTTGTAGATTTCAGAAAAAAAAATAAAATAAAAAAATTACAAAAAATTGAAAGAGAAAGAAAAGAAAAAGAAAAACAAATTAAATCGGAAGAAAAACTCAGACGAAAGCTTAAAGAAAAAGAATTAAGGGATGAAATTAGAATTGAAAAAGAAAGAAAAAAAGATATTAAGAATTTTTTAAGAAAAGAGCAAGCTGCACTTAGAAAAGAACAGGCTGAACGACAGAAAAAATTTTTACTTGAAATAAAACTAGAAAAACAGATTGAAAGTTTTAAAAAAAGAGAAATAAAAGAATTACAAAATTTAGAGCGTATTGCTCTTAAAGAAGAAAGATCTGATTATGCTGGACTTCAATCACGTATAGAAAAACTTAAAGAAAAGTATAGAACTATTCGAGATCAAAAAATTAAGGAAAGAATAGAATCCTTGGGATTGACGGTAAAAGAAGGAGAAGACAGAGATGCATTACTAGAAAAGGAAAAACAATATACTTTAGAACGTCAAAAAATAGAAAATTGTTTGGAAAGTTTTTATAGATCTTCGGTAAGCTTGTGCTTTCAAATAAATAAACGCTATCTTCCCAAACATCGTTCTATTTTAAGAGTAATTGATTTAAGATTTGAACAAAGTGAAATTTATATTCGTTGGGACGATGCAGCTGAAGAAGATTGGCTGCTTTTAATTTATATTAAAAATAATTCACCTAAAGAAGGCATTGTTATTGAAGATAAGACAGATCCAGAAAAAAATGTTTTTCACGAATTCAAAACTACCGAAATTTTTAAAGCATCTGACATGATGGTTGATTCTTTGATTCGATTATTGGAAAGAGAACGAAAAAAAAAAGCTAGCTAACGTTACTTAAATCTTATTTTTTCTCATACAAGATATCGAAAGTTTTTTTTAAGTAAATTTTTTTATAATCTTCAATTTTAATACTTTTTACGTTTGATAAATTGGGACCTTTTCTACAAAGTTCAATAATATAATTTACATCTTCTTCATTACCAATCAATATCGCCTCTACTTCTTTTTCAGCATTATTTCTTACCCAGCCATAGACATTTCTTTCGTTGGCTATCATCTTTAACCACCATCTAAAACCTACACCAGTAACAACTCCCGAAATTATAATTCGTATTTTTTTCAAATTATTATTTTACGATATCTTCATTTAGAAGTGGAACAAATTTTACATCTAGCAATTCTTCTTGATCAAAATAATTGTCGTTATTTTTTTTAATTAATAATAATTTTTGATTTTCTGTATGATATTTTTTTGGCATAATTAAGTATCTACTTGATTTTAAGCTTCCTAATAACTTTTCAGGAATAACGTCTGATGCTGCACTTATAATTATTGCATCAAATAAAATTTTTTCTCCCCAACCTTTAATTCCATTTCCTAATTTGTAATTGATATTTTTTATATTAAGCTTTGCAATATTTTTTTTTGCTTTATTTAACAAAATGTTAAATCTTTCAATTGTAAAAACTTCTTTACACAAATGAGCTAAAATAGCTGTTTGCCAACCTGTACCCGTTCCTATTTCTAATATTTTATCTGTATTTTTTAAATTTAAACATGAAATCATATAAGCCACTACATAAGGTTGTGAAACAGTTTGTCCACAATCCGTTGACAAAGCATTATTTTTGTAAGCTTCTTTAATTAAATGTTCTTCAACGAATAACTCTCTAGGAACTTTTTTGATGGATGATAAAATTTTTTTATCAGTTATACCTTCAATTTTTAATTCATCAATAAGTTCATCATTTTTTTGATTTTTTAAGTATGTAGATTTTTTTTTGTTTTCTAGCCAAGGAAATAATCCTGAAAATAACATTTTAATTTATTGCTTTTTACATAGACCAATAGATTCTAGACCACACCTATTTCCATCAATCCAGGTAGCGTTATTGAGATTAGCACCCTCAAAGTTTGCATTAAGAATATTGGCAGCTGTAAAATCTGACTCTACCAATAAAGAATTTTTAAAAGAGGCACCAATTAAAGAAGTTCCATTAAATTTAGTTCGTGTTAGATTTGCGCTTTCAAAATTGGAACCTTCAAAGTTTCCACCCTCAAGAGTGGCTTCATAAAGGTTGGCTCTGAAAAATGAGGATTCAGCAAAATTACCATTTGATAGGTCTGAATGCATCATAATACTTTTATTAAAATTAACTTTAATGAATGAAGTGAGGTTTAAACTTGAATTAGGTAGATAGCTTGCACTTAAATCTTGACCATCCGCAAACTGGCAACCTGAATAATCAACGCCGTCTCCAGGTTTATCATCGCAAGTAGCGCCTGCTTTTAATGTGAAACTTATTAAAAAAAACAAAATAAAAAAAATATTTTTAATCATTTATTTTACTAATATAATAATGTCATAATCTTTCTAAAAAAAAACGACAATTTTATGAATGCTGGTAAAAGAGTAGAAAAAATCAAAAAGTGGATTTTAAACTATTGTGAATCCATGCCTATAAAACCAGATTGTTTGGTTATAGGTGTATCTGGCGGCATAGATTCGGCAGTAACTAGCACAATTTGTGCGTTAACAGGTATAAAAACATTTATCCTGTCAATGCCAATAAAACAAATTAAAGTTCAAGACGATTTGAGCAAATATCATTGCAACTGGTTAAAAGAGAAATTTAAAAACGTAGAAGTTATAAAAATAAATTTAGATAATGTTTTTTGATCAGTTTCAAAATGCGTTAGCAGATTATAATAGTGAGCATGCATATGCAAATAGCAAAGCAAGAATTAGAATGACAGCACTATATCAAGTAGCAGGATCAAGTAATGGAATAGTTGTTGGAACTGGAAATAAAGTTGAAGATTTTGGAGTAGGTTTTTATACTAAATATGGAGATGGTGGAGTAGATATTTCTCCCATTGCTGACTGTACTAAAACTCAAATATGGGAAATGGGGAAAGAGTTAAAGATATTAGATGATATAATTAAAGCCGAACCCACAGATGGTTTGTGGCTAGATGGTCGAACGGACACAAGTCAATTAGGTATGACTTACAAAGAACTAGAAGAGGCTATGAAAAATCCAACAGATAAAAATCACAAAAAGTATTTAGAAATTAGAAATAAAAATCTACATAAGATGATACCTATTCCCGTTTGCAAATTTGATGATAACAACTAAAATTACTGTTTTTTTTTATCAGGACTAAGATTAATAACTTTTTCTTCTTCTTCGGGATCATCCACATTAACTATAGTAGTTTGTTCTGATGGAATTTCTGGTATTTGTTTTCCAGGAATGACCCCATGATCATCTTTTAATTTTTTTATTTGTTTTTCAAGTCCTTGTGATCCCCAAGATTTTGTAACAATATTTCGAAGATGAGTTCCATGAGATCTATAAGTTTGAAGAGCTCCCTTAATAGCTAATTTTACATCTACATATTTATCAAATATTTTTTCTGCAGATCCAATTACTCTACTAATATTTTCAACTTGCTTGTTTTCATTGATAATTTGTTCAAATAATTTTATCATTTTCAGAAAATCATCAGGAGAAGCTAGTATAATATTGGACTTAAGGGCGTGTGTTAAAAGCTCATTATCTTCTTTTATTGTAGTTTTGTATAAAGATTCTGCGGGAAAAAACATTATTACTGACTGAAAAGATTTTAAATTATACAATTTGTGATAGTTTTTATTTGCTAAACTATTTATGTGACGTTTTACGGAATCCATATGGTCCTTTAGATATCTAGCTTTTTCCTTATCGTTTTTTTCACTAACAAATTTTGTCCAGCTGGTTAAAGAAACTTTGCAATCAACCACGTAGTTTCTTTGTGGTAAAGTTAAAACAATATCTGGAGTTACGTCTTTATCCTTATTTTCTTCCACATCGTAAGTACTTTGTTTTTTTTGAACTATAAAATCTCTATCTTTTGTAAATCCATTTTGGATTAATATGTTTTCTAAATGAACCTGATTGAACTTCCCTTGATATTGTATATTTGTAGTTAGCTTTTCCCACCAGTTGGTATATTTAGTCATAGCACCATCGTGCTTATTGATAGCTTCTGTGGCAATTTTCTTATATTCACTCACATTCTCAATAGATTGATAAAGCTTTGTAATTTGCTCTTCTTTTTTTGTAAGTTGATTTTTTAATTCTTGCTTAGCTTCTTCGCCAGCTTTTAACTCAGCATCTTTAGTTGCCAAGTCTATTTTGTCTTGTTCGATTCTCTTTTTTGGTCTTAAAAAAAAGTAATAAAGTATACCAAATAAAGAAAAACCAAATAAAATATAAATAACAGACTCTGTCATAATTTTATAATAGCAGTTATCATATCTATTTGTAAGGAGAGACCAATTTATGCCAAGTGCAGTTACCACAAAATTTTCCAGAAGCTGGAGGTTTTTCAAGTTTTAAGCATTTTTCAACTTGTGTAAGAATATCTTCAATATAGTCAGTTTTTAAATCATAGGATAACAAGGTGATTTTAAAAGACAATTTACCTTCAAAGGTTTTCTGATTTTCATCTGTTGCATTGCATATTAGCCAGTAACCTGTCTTACAAATCTTATAATTATTTAGTTTCAGAAGATATGCGTAGAAATCCAACTGGCGTTTATATGATTTGTGATATTCTTGAGAAGAATTAACATAATCCGGATCATTCTTGTTTGATGTTGCCTTGTAGTCCAAAACGACAATTTCATCTGTATCTTTATTAAGCCACAGGTCATCTAAGGCTCCATATAAAATAAATTCTGTTTTTTTTGATTTTGCTTCTATTCCTTTTCTATTATTCCTGTAATCTTTTAGTTTTTGAGGATCAAGGTTGTATGGAACAAAATTTAAATTATTTTTTTTAAAAATGGGATGAGGTTTTTGATTTGTTCTGTATTGATCAAATTCTTCTTTCAACAAGCTGTCAACTCTCATATTAATATTAAACCTTGGAGTTGAAGGAGGATCGATATTATGTTTTTCTTTCAAATAAAAACAAAATGGACAACGAATAAAATTCTCCCATTTTGATCTACTCAATTTCATAAATATGTTTGACTTTTATAACAGAAATACCTATATAACAAATTAACTAAATATTAGTTATCATATTGTTTTGTCGCTGTGTTTAGGATTTCATCTAAAAAAACTAAATCCTCACATTTGCAATAATTATATATGGTAAATAGTTTAACTATGAAAAATATTGCAATAATAGATATAGAATCTCAAGGAGCCTCTACTTCCTATTCTAGTATTATCTCCATAGCGGGAATTTTAGTTAATCCTGAATTAAAGGAAATAGAACGTTTTGAACTAAATTGTAGAAATAAGTCAGGACATGTGCCAGATCCGTATTCCTTGTGGGTAAATAAAGGCTTTTATCAGATGAAAAAATCAAATTCTAGTCATTATCAACTAATGAAAGAACTTCATAAAATAATAAAAAAATGGTCACCTTGTATTTGGATTGGCTGGAACTCCATAGGTTTTGATTTTATTATGCTTCAAAAAGAAAACTATAAAAGTCTATTTCCAGCCTATGTACTGAATACAAATTCCAACGAGCAGGCAGATTTTCTACCGGTTGCAAGAAATAGTAAACTTTTTTTTCCAAAATCAATAAACACAACTTTTTCAGAGAAGAAAAATCCCGTTTTCCAACTCGAGGGTTTAAGTACAATAAATAATATAAAAGTTGACCAATTTCATACAGCCATTTCAGATTGTGAAGCGTGCTTGGGCATCATGCGTTTAATCCGAAAAAATGCTAAACAGATTTACGACCAGTCGTTCAATACAACTTCCAAACATAAAGTATCAAACATTCTAGAGAAAGACAGGATATTTACCACAACATTTTACTACTATGGCAAGGCAAGACCCTTCCTAGTAACTTACTTATGTGACCACGGTGAATACAAGTGGCCAATAGTTTTTTGTTTAGAGCAAGATCCAGAAAATTTTTTAAAACTAGACATTAATTCTTTAAAAGGAGAACTTAAAAAACCTGGCAAATGGGCACGAAACTTGCCTGCCAATAAACATCCTATTATTTTAGATAAAAACTTAGGATTAGAACTCGATATTTATAAAAATATTGGATTAAAGAAATTGAAAGAAAGAGCGGATAAAATTTATCAAAACAAGCAATTTTCTGAGAAAGTCAGTTTTGCGTTGGGTGAGATTGCAAGAGATAAAAAAATATCACAAGAAGAAAAAAGATTAGCATATGAAGACAGATTAGTTTCAGACGGATTTCCCGATGAGCAAGATAAAAACACAATGGAAGAATTTCAGTCAATAAATGAATGGAGTAAAAAAAATCAAGCAATATCGAAAATAAAGGATCCAAGATATAAACATTTTGGAAAAAGGCTAATTTATCAAAATCAGCCAGAAGTTTTAAGTAAGGAAGAATACAAAGAAATACACAAAGATATTGCTAAAAAGATACTAAGCATTGAAGAAACAAATTTTACGACTATTCCTATGGCCGAAAGTCTAATTGATAATATGCGAAATGAGAAAAATATTACAAAAGAAAAATTGGAATATGTTAATGATGTTAATGCCTATATATCTGAAATAAGAAAAAATTATGAAAAAATACTTTAATGTCAAATACTCAGTTGACTTTTTCAAATTTAAAACTAAATAGAGTGTATGGCCTTAATTAAAAGTACGGATAATTTATTTGAAAATGAGATTATGAAATCTCCTTCTGCGGTTGTTAAATTTGGAGCAACCTGGTGTGGGCCGTGTCAAACTCTGAAACCTATTATGGAAAAAATCTCAGACGAAATGTCTGATAAGTTTAAATTTTATGATCACGATATAGATTCAAGCCCCAATTCTCCGACCAAGTTTGGAGTGAGAGGTGTTCCAACAGTTATGATATTTAAAAATGGAGAACTGAAAGCAACAAAAGTTGGAGCTGTGCCAGAGTCAACTATGAAAATCTGGCTTAAGGAAAATCAATAATTCAAATTTAATATATCACCACACAAATACAATGATCCAGTGATAAGTATTATTCCGTTTTTATCTTTCTTGTTTAAGTAGGTTATAGCTTCTTGAATTGAATTTTCAGTTTTAGAATTTATTCCCACCTCATTAATTATTTTCTTTAATTTATCTTTTTTTATACATTTCTTTTGATTGGGAATATCAATAGCAACAATTGTATGAATTCTTTGATCTTTAAAATATGAAAGATATTCTTTGTGTTGCTTGTTGTTCATCATACCTAAGATCATATAAATATTTTTATTTTTATCCAACGTGTCCAAATACTTTTTGGTGACAGAAGCTCCAAGGGGATTATGGGTTCCATCAATAATTAGTGTATTTGTTGTAGCAAGCTCTTTTAACTTTCCTTTATTAATTGTTTGTAGTCGAGCAATGCTCCTTATTTTTTTTATTCCTTTTTTTATATGATCGTTTTTTATATTAAAATCTTCAAGATTTTTAACCGCAGCAATTGCTGTTGAAACATTTGAAATTTGATAAGTTCCCAACAAATTCGGAAAAGGAAGTTTAATTTTACTTAAGTTATCTTGAAAATTGAAACCGCTTTCTTTTATTGAATAAGAAAAATCCTTATTAAACAATATTTTTTTTGATGGATTATAAGTGATTGCTTTTTCTATTTTATTAAGGATTGCTTGATTATATTGTTCGGACACAACTATTTTTGAATTTAATAGCTTAGATGTTTTTTCAAAAATAATTCGATCAATATTTCTATCGTTTTCTGGTAACCATTCTAGATGATCTAATCCACAACTAGAAATAATGCTCATCAAATTTTTTTTTATCGCAGAACATGCGTCAAATCGGTTAAAAAGACCATTTTCCAAAATAGTAATATCACTATTAACCCTTGAAGCTTTAAGAAAAAAACAACTGGTTAAAAATTCAAAAAAGGTAATAGTTTGTCCCTCATTTATTTTTTCAACTTCCTCTATTAAATCACATAATTCATCATCAGCAATTTCTTGTCCTGAAAAAACAAACCTTTCATTAATTTTTTTTACGTGTGGAGATGTGTAAAGATTACAAATATATCCTGCTTCTTCTAAAATAGATCTGATAGTTTGTGCTATTGAGTACTTTCCGTTTGTACCCGTTATAGAAATTATCCTTAACTTATCCTCAGGATTGCCTAATTTGTGATTTAATCTTTTAATTCTGTCTAGACTTAAATCAATTTCTTTAGGATGCAGCTGAAGCAATTTGTTGAGTATCTTCTTGATTTTCATTTGTTGCTTCTGCTGATGAGATTTTGTTTTTCTTTAGCAAAATGGTAATTAAAGTTCCAATGGTATCTCTTAAATCTTTTCTAGATATTACTAAATCAACTCCACCATGATCCTTAATATATTCTGAAGTTTGAAATCCTTCTGGCAGTGTCTCACCTATTGTTTGTTCTATAACTCTTTTTCCAGCAAAACCAATAGTTGCCTTTGGTTCCGCAATTAAAATATCTCCTATCATAGCCCAAGAAGCTGAAACCCCCCCTGTTGTTGGGTTGGTTAAAATGACAATATAAGGAAGATTATTTTTTTTAAATTCATTAACCGCTAAAACTGTTCTGGTCATCTGTTGAAGTGCAATTGCACTTTCCATCATACGTTGTCCCCCAGAACAACTAAAAAAGATAAAAGGAGTTTGATTATCAATTGCGTGTTGAATCCCATAAATAAAAGCTTCTCCAGACGCCGCACCAACCGATCCTCCAATAAATAAAAAATTTTGAGCTCCGACAGTAACATTAATTCCCTTTAGTTTTCCACTGGCAATCATAATGGCGTCATCTTGCCCAGTTGCTTTTCTAGCAGCAGCTAATCGATCAGTATATTTTTTTGTATCAACAAAATTTAAAGGGTCGTCTGAGGGCGAAGGAGTTTTCAAAATTTTATATTCATTGCTGTCAAAAAAAATTTTAAATCGATCTTGACATGATATTTTTTGATGTGTTTCACAACTTGGACAAATAAAAAAATTTTTGTAAAGATCTTCTTTATACATAAGTTGTTGACATACACACGTAGTCCACAAGCTATCTTCGCCGGTTTTTGGTTGTCTTTTAAATAGAGTTTTAAGACCGGGTTTTATAAACTTAGTGATCCAATTCATGATAATTTTCTCCTTAAACTTTTTACCATATTACCTATATTTGTGACAGGATTTTGTCTTTTTTTGATTGATTCTGATATTCTCTTACATAATGCGCTACCAACTACTAGACCGTCAGCTTTTTTTAGTGACGAAATGGTTTTATTTGTAATTCCAAAACCAATTACTAAATTTTTAGACTTATTTATTCTTTTAATTTTATTATAATTTTCCAAAATTTCCTTTGGAGAAACTTTAAGTTTGCCTCCAGTGGTTGATAACATGCTGATATAGTAAATCATATCATGAGAATCATTTATGATTCTTTTCATTCTGTAATTAGATGTAGTGGGAGAAACAAGTTGTACGAAATTAATGAAATTTTTTTTACATTTTTTTGAAAATTTTTTATTTTCTGGCCATGGCAGATCTACAACGATAAGTCCATCCACCCCAACCTGCTTGCATTTTCTGATAAATCGATTTTCGCCATATTGAACGACTGAATTATAGTAACCCATAAGGATACAAGGTTTGGCATTTTTGGTTTTTTTAAATCTTTTTACGATTGCAAAAGTATCTTTAATTTTTATGCCATTTTTGATTGCTCTGTATGTGCTATTTTGAATTTGCTTTCCATCACCTGTATTGCAATTATGGCCAACTCCAATTTCACAAATATCTGCATGTGAAGAAATCGCTTTTAGGATTTCAAAAGATTTTTTTTTGTTGGGATCTCCTGAAACCGTGTATGTTAGGAGCGCTGGTCTATGTTCTTGTTTACATTTTTTAAATGCTGATGCTAACTTTGAAAGTCTCATAAATTACGTCCCAATCTTTCTTTTATAATTTTCATATCTTTCTTGGCATCACCACAACTATCCACCACGATAATAGTGTCCTTACTTAATCTTGGAGCTATATTAATAGCTTCGGCAAATGCATGAGCAGGTTCTAAAGATGGTCTAACTTTTTCTAATTTTGAAACTAATTTAAAGGCTTCAAGTGATTCCTCATCAGTTCGCGCACAATATCTTGCCCTGAAAGAATCTTTTAAGAAACAGTGAAGGGGAGAAACTCCCGGATAATCTAAACCTGCACTAATCGATTCTGTTTCTTCTATCTGGCCTTCTGTATCTTGAATTACGTATTGTAATGCTCCATGCAAAACACCAATTTTAGCTCCGTTGGTTAATGGAGCCGCATGTCTTTTACTATCTTTTGGTCCACCTGCCTCAACACCAATAAGCTCAACTTGATTTCTGTTGTAATCTATAAATTCATTCCAAAAACCCATCGCTGAACTTCCTCCGCCTACACAATTTATTAACTTTAATTTTTTTGGAACTCTTCTAAATTCTTTTTTTACTTGAACCATGAGTTCTCTAGAAATTTGAGCAGTACTCCATGCGCAAATTTTTATGAATATATTAGGTCCAACAGTTGAACCCACGCACATATGTGTTGTATCGCAATTAGAAACCCAATATCTCATACATTCGCTAACAGCATCAACAAGAGTTTTGCTTCCCGAATCTACGGGAACGATTTTAGCTCCATTCTTTCTCATGGCACGGCAATTAACCGCTTGGCGTACAATATCTTTGGTTCCCATAAATATTTTACACTTAAGACCGAATTTTTTTGCAGCCATACTTAGCATTTTGCCAGCGTATCCCGCCCCTGTATCTCCAATTATGTATTTTTTTTTAGCTCTTTTACATATTAGAGCATGTACTGTAGCATTATAGATTTTGTGGGCTCCACCATTGGCTTTTGAAACTTGTTTACACCAAATTTGAGCTCCACCTAAATGTTTAGTCAGATTTTTTAATTTAAAAAAAGGAGTTGGAGCCCCCACGTAATTTTTAAAATAATAATCTCTATCATTTAAAAATTTCTTGTCACGGCGAAGCTTTTCGAAAAGGATAGCTAGGTCTTCAATTGGTTTTTTTAAGGTTTCAGGTACATAATTACCACCAAATTTTCCACCATATAAATAATTTTTATCATGTTGGTCAATTAAAAGTTTACCTTTTTTTAATTTCATCATAATTTTTTTACCTTCAGTAATAAATCTGAAATTTTTTTAGAAGATTTTATCCCAGGATTATCTTCTAAACTTGAAGAAATATCAATTTTTTTTGAAATTTTCGATGCTTTTTCAAGATTGTTTATATTAATTCCACCAGCGAGAAACCAATCATTAATTTCAATATTTTTTAGGTAACTCCAATCAAAAGTGGAACTTTTTTCCATGGCCGATGAATCAAATAGAAATTCATCTGCAACACCTATATATTGTTTATACAAACTTATATCTTCTTTTTTTTTGATTTTAATTGCTTGAATAATTTTTTTATTGAATATTAACTTTAATTCTTTAGATCTTGCCGGAGGAGTGTCATATACTTGAAAGAAATCGAATTGATCTTTTATTTTTTCAACAAAGCTATCTTCTGGTTCCACTAAAACTGCTACTTTTTTGATATTATTTGGCACCATTGAAGTAAGATTTTTAGATTGTTCGATCGAAATATTTCTTGGTGAAGGAGGGTAAAAAACAAATCCTAAATATTGGCATCCTCTGTTTTGTATAATTGTTTGGATTATATTTTTGGAATTTATGCCACAGATCTTTAATTCTATTGGCATATATTTATTCTTTAAGAGATGCTGTAACCCGATTTAAGTTTTTTTCAATCTCACCTTTTGCCCATAAGCTACGCCCCATAATAATTTTATCAGAATACTTCAGAGCTTCCGCAGGAGAAACAACCCTTTTTTGCTCATGCTTTTCATCATCAGGCATTCTTATACCTGGAGTGAATAGTAAATGGTTAGGAAAATTTTCTCTTAGCATTTTTGACTCCATTCCACTTGCGATAAAACCATCAGCTTCGCTTGAATTTTTGGCAAGATTTAAAACCAAGTCTTCGACTTTATTATTAATTTGCATAGATTTTAATTCTTTTTCATTAATACTTGTAAGCACTGTTACTGCTAATATTTTTAAATTTGGGTTTAATTGTTTTGCTGCTTCCTTAGCTTTTTTTATCATTTCGTTGCCCCCAAAACAGTGGACAGTTAGGTATTCAAAATTAATTCCATCCAAGGCTATGATACTTTTTTTGATAGTGTTGGATACATCAGCCAATTTAAGATCTAAAAAAATATTATTTATACCAATTTGATTAAATTTTTTAACACAATCTTTTCCAAAACTATTCCACATTTCAAGTCCTATTTTAATGGTAAAAATTTTATCTTTTACTTTTTTCGTGATTTTTATAGCTTGATTAATGTCAGTAGTATCCAAAGCAAGAATAATTTTATTCATTGATTTTATTGTTATTATTTAATTTTTTAAAAAATTCTTTGCTTATCTTCCAGTGTACTACTTTTTTGGCAGCAATCTCAACTCTTGATCCATCTCTAGGATTTCTACCGATTCTAAATTTTAATTGTTTTATTTTAAAAGATCCAAATCCTCTAATCTGAACATTGTTATCCCTGGCAAGAGATTCTATAATTTCAGTAAACACTAGATTTAGAGCTTTTTCTAAATCTCGCCTAAGAAAGTTTGGATAGAAATTGGTTAATTGATCCAATATTTGACTTTTGACAAAACTCAATTTTATTTTTCTTCTTTTTTATCCTCTTTTTTCTTGAGAGCTTTAGGAAGTTCTGCAAAAGGCAATGATCTACCACTATCTACACTACCATATTTTTTTATTGCTTCCTTAGTTTGTTCTTGTTCAAGCATTTTAATTGATAAAGATACTTTTCTTTTTTTTAGGTCTAGATCCAGCAACATACAATCTATTTTATCACCTTTATTAAATCGATTGGTTCTTTGATCTTCTTTATTCACAGCAATGTGATTTTTCTTTATTAATATTTCCATCGAACAACCATCGGGTGCAACTTTGATAGCATTATCTAGAGTTTCAATAACAACGACGGTTATAATATCTTTATTCTTCTTATCTTTAAAATAATCTAGTGGATCTGGCAATAATTGTTTTAAACCTAATCTTATTTTTTCTTTGTTTGCATCAATTTCCAAAATTTTAGTTTGTATAGTATCGTTTTTTTTAAATTTTTTAAGTTCATCCTCTGACTCGTTAAAAGAAATATCCTTATAGTGTATCATTCCATCAAGGTTAAAATCTTTGATATCAACGAAAAGAGCAAATTCGGTAACATTTTTTATAATTCCTTCAACTTTTGAACCAATAGGAAATGCTTTTTCAAATTTTTCCCATGGATTAGATAACGTGTTTTTATATGATAAAGCTATTCTTCTCTTTTTAATATCAATTTCCATTATCATTACATCGATCTTTTGAGAAATAGATAAAATTTTTCTTGCTGAAATATTCTTTTGTGTATGAGATAATTCTGATTGGTGACATAAACCTTCTAATCCATCTTCTAATGAAAGAAAAACACCGTAGTCTGTAATTTTCTTCACTTCAGCTGGATAAATTTTTCCAATCTTATAATTATTAATTTTGGTTTCAAACGGATCGGGTGTTAACATCTTTACTGAAGTAGAAATTTTTTTACTTTTCTGATCAATTTTAATAATTTTCAATTTTTGTTTTTGGCCGATTGTAAATAATTCTTCAGGGTGACTAATTCTACTCCAAGAACATTCATTAATATGTGTCATGCAGTCAAAACCATTTAAGTCAAAAAAAACACCATAATCAGTCATTCCTTTAACTGTTCCTTCAACAATATCGCCTTCATTAAATTTGCTTAACATTTCTTGTTTGCTGGCATTCTTAATGTTTTCTAAAATTGCTCTTCTGGATACAACTATGTTACCTCGAACTTTGTCACATTTAACAATCATAAATTTTTGAGGTTTTTCCATTAAGTGATTAATATTTTTTAGAGGTTTAAGGTCTACTTGACTTCCTGGTAAAAAACATAGTGAAGATTGAACATCAACAACAAAACCACCTTTTATTCTAGAAATAATCTGCCCTTGTACTTCTTGATTTTTTTCAAAGGCTTTTTCAAGTTGTTCCCAACTTTTCATTTTTTTAGCTTTTTCCCTACTTATTACTAAATCACCTTTTTTATCTTCTAGCTTTAAAATCAATACAGATATTTTCGAACCAACTTTCAAGCTACCTTCTTCTTTTAAAAGTTTGATCTCATTAATATCTAAAGTACCTTCAGATTTAGCTCCCGGCAATTCTAAAAAAACAAGCTTGTTTGTAATTTTTGTAACTATACCATCGGCTATTTTTCCTTCTTCGATATTAGATCTTGAAAATTCACTATTTAATAATTTTTCAAACTCTTTACTTTTACTTGAACTTAAATCTTTATAAATTTCTTCCATATTTTTCTATTAATTTTTTATCTATAATTCTCGAAAGTTTTATTAACATTTGTCTTTTATCAACTTTCGAGGTGTCAACAATTACAGCACCTTTTGCGGGTCGTAAAGGACTAATTTTTCTCTTAGAATCATGTGAATCCCTCATTTTTATTGCTTTTTTGACCTCTCTAAATGAAATTTTTTTATTTGTTTTTCTATATTCTCTAAATCTTCTTCTTGCTTTGATATTTAAGGAACATATAAAAAAAAATTTTATATCTGCATGTGGAATTACAACAGTGCCAATATCACGACCTTCTATAATACAAAGTCGATTTCTAGCAAAATTTTTTTGGTAACTTTTTAATAGTTTTCGGATCTTTTTAATTTTTGCAATTTTCGAAGTATATTCAGTTACTTTCGTTGTATATAAATTTTTGTTTTTTAAATTTTTTAAAGTAATATTTTTTGCAATTTTTTTTAAAAAAATATTTTGAGATCTAATTTTTTTATTTTTTAGTAATTTATATGCAACAAAACGATATAAAAGACCCGAACTTAGTAATTTAAAGTTATATTTCTTTGCAATTAGTTTACTGGCAGTTGTTTTTCCCGAACCAGCTCCACCATCTGACGCAATTATAAATCTAACTTTTTTGTTTAATTTCATATTTTGCACCTATTCGTTTCATTAAGTTTAAAAAGTTAGGGAAACTTGTTGCAACAGAATCAAAATCTTTTATTTCTACTTGTCCACCAAAAATTTGAGACATTACGAATATTGACATACAAATTCGATGATCAAAATGAGTATTAATTTTGTAAGATTTATTTAAATTAATTTTCGGTTTTCCAATAATTTTAATGGTTTCCTGTTTTAATTTTGTTTTTATACCTATTTGATTTAAAATTGAATTCATAAGATTTAAGCGCGGACTCTCTTTTTTATTTAACTCACCTAAACCATAAAAAGTAGTAATACCTTTAGCTTTGGCCGCTGCAATCATTAAAATTGTAAATTCATCAATTGCGCTTGGAACTAATGATGCAGAACAATTTATAGACTTCAAATTACTACTTTTTACCACTATATCTCCAACTTTTTCCTTACATACGATTTTAATATTTTCTAGTTTTATTCGCGCATTCATTTTTTTTAATATTGTTATTATTCCTGTTCTTGTTGGATTAAGATTAATATTTTTAATTTTAATTGTTGAGCCTTCGGTCAAAAGAGTTAAAACAATAAAAAAAGCCGCAGAAGATATATCACCTGGTATAGATAAATCAAAAGCTTTGAAATCTTTTTGACCCTCAACAGAAATAAGATTGTAAGTTTTAAATTTTTTAATTTTGATGCCTGCTCCGGCAAACTTTAACATATTTTCGGTATGGTCTCTTGATTTTTTTAATTCTTTAATTTCAATAATTCCAGGAGTATTTAAAGCTGCAAAGATAATAGAACTTTTAACTTGTGCAGATCCTATTTTTTCTTCATGATTTTTTGAAAAAGGCATTTCGCTTCCACAAAAAGAGAGAGGAAGAGATTTTTTGTTTTTAGGTTCAAAAGTACATCCAAACTTTTTTAATGGATCAATTATTCTTCCCATAGGTCTTTTACTTAGACTTTTATCTCCATCAATTTTTATTTTATTTGGGTAAGTTGCCAAAAGACCCATCAGCAGTCTTGCTAAAGTTCCAGAATTTCCCGCATTTATTACTATGTTATTTTCTGTTCTCAAAGATCCCAAACCATTGCCATATATACGATATATATTTTTGTACTTGATAATTTTAACTCCAAGTTTCTTTAAGACAACAATTGTATTTAAAACATCTTCCGCTTCTAAAATACCCTTAATTTTTGAAATACCATAGGCTTGACTGGAAATTAGTAATGCACGATGTGAAATACTTTTATCTCCATCAACAGATATAGATTTATTAAATTTATTTATTTTTTTTTTAACTATAACCGAAAAAGATTTCATCAAAGATTAAACTTGCAATTATATATTAAAATTTTCACCAAAATATAATTGACGAGCTTTACTATTGTGAATTATTTCTTTTGGTTTTCCGCTTATAATAATTTCACCACCAGAAATAATTGAACAACGATCTACAATTGATAGAACATTTTGTGCAGAATGGTCTGTAATGAGTACAGAAACACCTTTTTTTTGAAGGTCAATTATTATTTTTTTAATCATGTCGATGTTAATTGGGTCAACAGCTCCGTATGGTTCATCCATTAAAAGTATCTTAGGATTGTTGACTAGTGCTCTGGCTATAACTAATTTCTTTCTTTCACCCCCAGACAAATTATTTGCTAACACATTTCTTAGATGACTTAGATTAAATTCTGATAATAATTCTTGAACCACACTTTCTTGTTTGCTTTTATTTTTTATTGTGATTTCAGCAATTGCTCTAATATTATTTTCACAAGTCAATCCCTTAAATACCGAATCATTTTGTGGAATATAACCCATCCTAAATTTTTTAGCTCTTTCATGGATTGCAAAATTAGTTATTCTTGTGCCTTCAACAAATACATTTCCCTGATCTGCCTTCATAATTCCTAAGAGCACATTAAATGTTACAGATTTTCCTGCTCCATTGGGTCCCAAAAGTCCAAATATTTCACCCTTATTTATTTCAAAGTCAATTTTTCTTAATATAATTCTCTTATCAATTGACTTGGAAATTCCTTTGGCAGTTAAAATTGGTTTTGATTTAAATTTTAATATTCTAAATTTTTTAATTGAAGACATTATTAATTCTTATATTTTACTTGTACTCTATTTTTTTTATCAAACATAAAAATATTTGACTCGTTTTTTAATATATCTATATCTACTTTGTCTGCAATTAGAAACCCTTTTACACCATTATATTTAACATCATTATAAATAGTAATTAAATTATTTGACATTATCAAATCTAAATTATCAGATGTTATTTTATTTTTTGACTCAGTTACTGAAACATTTCCCATAAAGTTTGTATTATTTGTTGCACGGTTATAAATAGCCCGATCTGACTTAATATATATTTTTCTTCCATCTCTTACATTTATAACAGCATCAACTACCTTCATGTGACTAAGATTTGGTTTATCATAAAAAATTTCTGCCAAAGAAGCATTTAATTCAAAAAAACTACCTTTATTGTCTGTACCATGATAGTTTACATTCTCTATAATGTTACTTGTTATTTCCGTTAGCATTGTTTCGCCTTGAATTGAGGTATTTTTATCAATGCCAACAATGTTACTTTTATCTTTACTGGAATAATAAGTAAAAAAAAATAATATTATAGCTACTAATACCAGAGAAAATTGAATAACTCTATTTTTTTTCATTTAATACCAGCACTTAAAATAGAATGAATATTAATAATACCGATAGCCTTTATGCGTTTTTTATTTAACTCAGATGCAGTAACAATTAAAGAGGTAATTTTTTTTTTATTCATAATTTCAAGAGCTTTAACTGCTAGAGCTTTCTTATTAATGCAGCTTGGATTTTTTGTCATGAAATCTTTTACTTTAAGGTGTAAAATATCTTTTTTGCTTTGTCTTCTTATATCTCCATCACTTACAAAACCAGAAACAAATTTTTTTTTATTTAAAACTATTAAACTACCTAGTTTTTTTTGAGACATATAATTTATTGCGGTGCTCATTTTTTTTTCTTCATTAATTAATGGAATTTTTTTTCCAGTAATCATTAAATCCTCAACTATTGTTAACATTTTGCCCAAAATTCCAGCAGGGTGAAGTACTCTAAAATTAAATTTATTGAATTTTTTTTTATTCATGAGTGTAATTGCTAGAGCATCGCCAAAAGCTAGCTGCATAGCTGTAGATGATGTGGGTACAAAACCACCTTCACCGGCCTCTTTAACTTCAGGAAGAACAATTCTAATATCACTAGCTTTGAGTAGAATACTATTTTTTTTTGAGGCAACCCCAATTAATGAAATTCCAAACCTATTTGCATATTGAATTATATTTTTTAATTCTTCGGTTTCCCCACTGTAGCTTAGTATTAGCAAGATATCTTTGTTAGTAATTTGTCCAAGATCACCATGTGCAGCTTCTCCAGGATTTAAATAAAAAGAAGGTGTTCCAACACTTGATAATGTTGCTGAAATTTTTCTTGATATTAGTCCACTTTTTCCAATACCAGCTAAAATAATTTTACCTCGGCATTTTGTAATTAGATCAATGGCTCTTAAAAATGAATTATCAAAACTCTTATTTTTTAATTTTTTTAAAGCAGCAATTTCTGTTTCAATTACATTTTTTGCAATTTGTTTGTAATTATAATTTTTCATTTTAATGTGAAAAAATATCAATTTTATAGTCAGCTAAATCTAAATCAACTCTAGTTTTTAGAAATTTTATGCATTTATTAAATAATTCCATTCTATTTTCTCTAACCAACATTTTGTTCAGTTCTCTTTTTAGCTGATGAAGAAATACACAATCTGATGCTGCATACTTTAACTGTTTTTCAGATAGTTTTTCAGCACCCCAATCAGAACTCTGCATTTGTTTACTCATATCAATTCCGACGATTTCCTTAACCAAGTCTTTTAAACCGTGTTTATCCGTGTAGGTTCTTGCAATTTTTGAAGCAATTTTTGTGCAATAAATATTTTTTACATCAGCGTTTAGGAAATGTTTAAGGACAGCCACATCAAATCTCGCAAAATGAAAAATTTTATTAATTTTTTCATTTTCTAAAATTTTTACTAAATTTTTAGCCTTATATTCTTTCCTGTTTAATTGAATAATATGGCAATCATTATTGCCTGTTGAAATTTGAACTAAAGTCAAAGGATCTCTTTTGGGCTCCAATCCCATGGCTTCAGTATCAACTGCTATTTCATTGCCTAAATTTAAATCAGATGGTAAATCATCTTTGTGTGTCTTAATATCCATTAAAATGAGTTCTAAATTATGAAACCAAAAGTTGCAACTATATTTGGTGCCTCAGGGTTTATTGGTAGGCATTTAATAAGAAGATTGACAGAAAAAGACTTTCGGATTGTTGCTGCTACGCGATCTCCTTATTTACACGGGTATTTGAAGCCACTAGGAAATCCAGGGCAAATTGATCTTGAAAAAGTAAATCTTTTTGACAAAGAAAATTTAAGAACTTTGATAAAAAATTCAGATATGGTGATTAATCTTGTTGGAATTTTGTATGAAACTAAAAAACAAAATTTTGAAGACATTCATGTAAAATTTCCAGATCTGTTGTCAACACTATGCAATGAAATTAAAACCGAAAAACTTATTCATATTAGTGCCTTAGGGATTGATGACGCTATACATTCTCGATATATGCAAACAAAATTAAAAGGTGAAAAAAACATCCTAAATAATTTTAATCGTTCTGTAATTTTAAGACCTTCACTTATATTTGGTCCTGAAGATAAATTTTTTAACCAATTTGCCTCATTAGCAGCATTTTTTCCCGCCCTTCCTTTAATTGGTGGAGGAAAAACTAAATTTCAGCCTATATATGTTTCGGATTTGTGTAAAGTTATTGTGGCTATTATAGAAAAAGAGGAAATTAATGAAAACATTTATGAATTAGGGGGACCTCAAATTTTTACCTTTAAAGAATTAATGGAAATTTTACTAGTGCACGTAAAAAAGAAAAGATTATTTATATCCATACCTTTTTCATTTGCAAAATTTCAAGCAAAGATTTTACAATTATTTCCCAAACCTTTACTTACAACAGATCAAGTGGAGATATTAAAATATGATAACGTTGTTACCAATAACTATCCAACTATAAAAGATTTTAAGATTAATCCTAAAACTATCGATTCAATATTACCAAATTACATTTGGAGATTTAGAAAGGGCGGGCAATTTGGATAGTTTTAAGAATCTATATACCGTATCCACCTGGAATAATTATATAGTGAATTGCTAATACAATTCCAACCGAAATACTTAATCCAAAGATCATTTTAACGAAGTCTTTACCGATGAGTGGAAACACATATTTAAATTTATACTCTTTGTTCATCGTAGAAATAGCTAGCTCTCTTCCACATAACAATCCGACAAAAACCCATGTTGTCGACATAGGAAGATCATTTAATTCTTTGAAGTAATATAGGACCGCTGCATAAATCGTATTAATAATAGTTGCTGATCGTGCATACCTTGTTCCTGTTTTATCCAAAACAACTTTTTGTATTACTCCACCTTGTATGTAAAAAATATAAAAAAGAAGAATTGAAAAATAAACAAGGACAATTATCAATAACGAAATATCAAGTTGTCTTGGTAAATAAACTGCAATATTTGCGACATCATGTGTGAGCCACACCGCCCATAGATAGGCTGAACTTACCCAAACAGCGTTTCGCCAAAAAGAAATTTTCCATTGAGTGGTAATTTCATCAAATTTTTCATTAATAAACTTAGAAATAGCGATCCAACAAATATAAGCTGTAACTGCAGCAATACCATAACCAACAACACTTTTTAAAAGCATTTTCTCTAAAACAATTGTTGAAGCAAAAGCTGACAACACTAAGAAAGTCGTTGAAACTGGAATTCCAATTCTTGTTAGCAATAATAATATTCCAGGTGCAATAGCATGATACCATTGGATTTCTTGGTAAGGAATTCTTGTTAGTCGACCAAACGAGATATCTCCATCATTAGTCCACCATCCATAACTCATTGTAACAATCATAGCTAAAGATGCAGAGCCCGCTAAGGTGTACCATTTAAACCATTTTGATTTTGATGCAATAAAGGTACCTAAAGTTTGAATGGAGTCATTTGCTATTACTGACCAACCCGCTAAACTAAAACCGACGATTGTGTAAACTAAAGTTAGTTCCATATATTCGTTATATAATTTTTATATAAGCTTACGTTCAAAACTAATCCAGCAAAAAATTAAACTATTTTATGTATCTTTTTTTGAAATAGAAATATCAACTTTATGTAAGAAGTGCTCTTAAATAAAGATAATTTACTTGGATAAATTTTCAATCTTTTTAAATAATTCTTCATTTATTTGTCTTGGTCCTAGATTTAATCGATTTTTATGCCTTCTTTCACCAGGTAGACGTACACCTTTCATTGATTGCATTTTATTAAAAAACTCACCGGCATGTTTATCCCAATTAGGTCCAGCAATTTTATCTGGAGATATTGCTAAAATAAATTCACCACCTTTTGGAGGTCCACCATCATTATTATCATGCTGTTTTGCTTCGAAACTAAACCATTCACCTATTAATGCTCCTGCTAATAATTCTACCATCATTGAAATTGCCGAACCTTTATATCCACCAAAAGGAAGGAGAACTCCGCCATCTACAATCTCGGATGGTTTGGTTGTTTCTTTACCCTCTTTATTTAATCCTGTGCCCAAAGGAACAGAATGTCCTTCTCTCGCTGCTACTTGTACTTCTCCCATTGCCATAGAAGCAGTTGCCATATCATAAACAACAGGTGTTTTTCCGGGACGTGGCCAAGCAAATGAAATAGGATTTGTTCCAAATAATGGTTTAGTTGCACCAGCTGGAGCAACCATTGGTTTATAAGATGTGCAAGCTAAACCAGCTAATCCGGCTTCAGCTATAGCTTCCGTTTCTGGCCATAATGCCGCCATGTGATGTGAATTAGTTATAGCGAGAATAGCTACACCATTTTTTTTTGCTAATGCGATAATAGCTGGCAAACCAACACTCAGCACTATGGGTGCAAAAGCATTATTTCCTAAAACTTTTATTACACTTGGTGCAATAGTTTGAAGAGTAGGTCTTGCTTTTCCATTTACTTTTTTGCTTTTCAGGGATGCCACATATGCTGGCAATCTAAATAAACCATGTGAAATAGATCCATCTCTTTCTGCACGCATAATTGTATCGGATAGAATATTTGCGTTTTTGTCATCGCAACCATTAAGTAAAAGTGTTTGTTTTGCTAAATCATAAATATTATCTAAAGAAAGAGAAACAGTTGTCATTTATTTTTATTTATTTTTCAAGATTATTTTATAATATAATATTATATTTCATAAAATTTTATTACAGTTTATAGCAAACAAATATATCTCTAGGCATTGTGTTGGTGGATTAACACCTTTATACTTTATTTCCTTGAAAACCATGTTACGATAAGTGTATATTCAATTGTGACTCTATATCATAAAGATCTCAAAAAAAAATCTAAAAAAAAACAAATAAAATATTATTAAGCTGACTTAATTTTCTTTTCTATAAATTGAGGAACTAAATCATCTTTTTCTGCTTCAATCGAATCCTCTTTTTTATTCTTCGGTTGGAAGGCATATAAGACGTGAAGTTTACAATAAGAAAAATCTTTCATTGATTTTCTTCCACAAAAATAAAAGTTTGATTCATCGGGATGACCAATAGGCCATCTGCAAATCTCATCATTTAATTCTTCCAATGATTTTGGATTTTCTGCTTCAAAATTTTTATCTAGTAACAGTGATTTAAATTTACTTTTACGCTTTTTTCTCCCAATTTGTGTAGAATCTTCCTTATTCTGAGAAACTTTTTTGAAGTTATTATTTTTTGGAATAGATTTTGCAGCAAGATTTAGTCTAAAAGCTTTTCCAATTACCGCATTTCTTGTTACTCCACCAATAATTAACGCTATTTGACTTGCAGTACTACCTTTACCCCAAAGTTCCTTTAGTTTTTCTACTTTTTCGGTTGTCCAGCTCATATTAAACTTAATCTATATATAGTGTATATTTTGTGTAAGTCCACAATATCGGGTTAAATACACATAAAAACTGATTATTTTCAATGTTTTTTTTTAGTTTTTTAACAATTTTTAAAAAAAACTAATAAGTATAGTTAGCAATGGTTGAATTTGAAAAAAAATATGAAATTGGTGTAAGAAAATTTGGATTTGTAAATTGGATCGGATTTTTTACACTGTACAAGAAGGAAGTACTTCGGTTTTTGATTGTAGGTGTTCAAACAGTTATATCACCACTTATAACATCACTTCTATTTTTATTTGTACTTTCGCTGGCTATTGGCAAAGATAGAGGAGAAGTTTTAGGATATCCATTTATAACTTTTCTTGCGCCTGGTCTTATAGCTATGCAAATCATACAGCAAGCTTTTTCTCATTCTTCTTCCTCAATTATGATAGGGAAAATCCAAGGAAATATTGTGGATATTTTATACGCTCCTTTAACGGCGGCTGAAATTACTCTTGCCATAAATTTAGCAGCATGTACTAGAAGCGCTATTATTGCTATGGTTTCAATTATTGTATTCAGTTTTATCATTGAATTAGAATTTAATAACTTCTTCTATATTTTTATTTTCACTTTTTTGGGTTCATTTATTTTAAGTTCTATTGGAATCATAATTGGTCTCTGGAGCGATAAATTTGATAATATGGCCTCAGCAACGAATTTTATAATTGTTCCCTTGAGCTTTCTCAGCGGAACATTTTATTCTATTGAAAAGTTACCAGGAATTTTACAAAAAATAAGTCAATGGAATCCATTTTTTTTTATAATAGATGGATTCAGGCAGGGTTTTCTCACCGCAGGAGATTCATCAATTAAATTTGGACTTTTTTATCTAATCGTGTTGAGTTTTCTTACATGGTTTACAGCATACATTTTGTTTAAAAGGGGTTATAAAATTAAATTTTAATTTATATGAGCTCGGTACTAGGAACTTACGCAAGGAAAAATATTTCTTTTTCAAAGGGTAAAGGATGTTATCTTTATGATCTAAATGGTGAAAAATATTTAGATTTTGTTAGCGGCATTGCTGTTAATTCTTTAGGTCATTGTCATAAACATTTAGTCAAAATAATTCAAGAACAATCTCAAAAACTTTGGCATGTATCCAATGCATTTATTATTCCCGAACAAGAAAAATTAGCTAAAAGATTAACCGATTATACCTTTGCTGATTTTGTGTGTTTCCAAAATTCTGGAACGGAAGCTACTGAGGCTAGTATTAAAATTGCTAGAAAATATTTTCATGCAATTGGTCAACCTGATAAAAAAAGGTTAATT
>AZHR01000017.1 GCA_000504625.1 alpha proteobacterium SCGC AAA240-E13 | reverse complement strand
ATTGGTGGATCAAAATGGGTTGTTAAAGCCCAAATCCATTCTGGAGCAAGGGGAAAAGCAGGTGGAATTATAGTTTGTAATAGTAAACTAGAAGTTGCTCAGGCAGCTGACAAACTACTTGGAAAGAAATTGGTTACAAAACAAACAGGTCCGCAAGGCAAAATTGTCCATAGAGTTTATATTGAAGAAGTCACGGATATTAAGAAAGAGCTATATCTAGGATTGGTATTTGATCGTGCTTCTGAATGTATAATGGTAGTTGCTTCAACAGAAGGTGGAATGAGCGTAGAAGAAATCTCTAAAGATAAACCCGAAAGTATAATTAGATCAAAAATAGAAGTTGCTGTCGGAATACAAAGATTTCAAGCAAGAGAGATTGCTTTTGGTTTGAGCATTGAACCTAAACTCATTTCTAGGACAGCAGATGCAATTATAGGGTGTTATCGTGCCTTCAGTGAGTTGGACGCTACTATGGTAGAAATTAATCCGTTAGTAATATCAAAAGATGAGCACATTTTAGCTCTCGATTGCAAAATGAGTTTTGATAATAATGCGTTATTTCGCAGAAACCAAGTTTCTGAGTTAAGAGATAAAGCACAAGAAAATTCAAATGAAGTTTATGCGTCAGATAGAGGACTTAATTATATAAGCCTTGAGGGCAATATCGGCAATATTATTAATGGGGCCGGTTTAGCCATGGCTTCAATGGATATGATTAAATTAGCTGGAGGCGAGCCAGCAAATTTTCTTGATGTTGGTGGAGGTGCTACTCCTGAAAAAATGGTTAAGGCATTTAAATTAATTTCTCAAGATAAAAAAGTGAAAGTTATTTTAGTAAACATTTTTGCTGGTATAAATAGATGTGACTGGGTTGCTGAAGGGATAATTCAAGCTTTACAAAAAATTAAAATTGATATGCCTCTCATTATACGATTAGCGGGAACTAATATTGAAAAAGGCAATAAAATTTTAAAAGAGAGCAAAATAAAATATATTGAAGCCTCTACTTTAGAAGATGCCGCAAACAAAGCAGTTGCTGCTCTAAAGAAATTGAAAAATTAGATAAAATTATGTCAATTCTTATTGATAATAAAACAAATATTATAGTTCAGGGCTTTACCGGTAAGTTTGGCTCTTTCCATGCAGAAGAGATGATTAAATATGGTACTAATATTGTCGGTGGAGTCACTCCTGGCAAAGGAGGTCGAACGCATTTAGGATTGCCAGTTTTTAATACCGTAAAAGATGCGGTTAAAAAAACAGGTGCTACCGCTAGTATTCTATTTGTTCCACCAGAGTTTGCAGCAGATTCTGCAATGGAAGCAGCTGATGCTGGCATCAAAACATGCGTAGCAATCACCGACGGAATCCCTTCCCACGATATGATTAAAATTAAACGTTATATGAGGAGATATTCTAAAAAAGATAAAATGACATTAATAGGTCCAAATTGTGCTGGTATTATCTGTCCTGGAAAAGCTCTGTTAGGAATTATGCCGGGACATATTTATATGCAAGGAAAAGTTGGTGTTATTGGACGATCGGGTACACTTGGGTATGAAGCAGCACAACAAATGAAAAATTTAAACATAGGTGTTTCAACTAGTGTTGGTATCGGAGGAGATCCAATTAATGGATGTTCATTTAGAGATATTTTGGAAAAATTTGAACAAGACGATCAAACCAAAGCCATACTGATGATTGGTGAGATAGGAGGACCTCAGGAAGTCGCGGCAGGAAAATTTGCAAAAGAAAATATGTCAAAACCAGTGATAGCTTATATAGCTGGACTGACAGCCCCCATAGGAAGAGTAATGGGTCACGCAGGAGCGATTGTTTCAGCCTATGGAGAAAGCGCTGTTGAAAAAGTCGAACTTTTAAAGGAATATGGTGTTACAATTTCAAAAAATCCGTCTGTTATGGGCGAAACTGTAAAATCAGTTTTAAATGGGAAAAAAAACTAAATACAAAAACATAGCAATTCTTAAACTTTCTAAAATTGTTCATTTACTGGGAAAAATATTAGGACTAGTTATTAAAGAACAAGAGGGTGTTTATTTTTTTAACAAAATTGAAAAAATTAGACTTTTATCAAAGACAAGCAGAGGCAAAAAGAGCAAGAAAAAAATAAGATTGAATGAGACAAAAAAGTTTCGTCAATTAAAATCAAATATTCGTAAGTTAAGTTATCGAGAGTCATTAGTAATATCTCGGTCTTTTAGTCAATTTTTAAATTTTTCTAACTTAGCAGAATCGCTTTATAGCGTTCATAAAATACATAATCTTGATGTTCGCAAAGCCCAAGGAACAAATGAACTTGTTATTTTAGATGAAGCTGTAGATCGCCTAATAAAAAATAAATCTATTTCCAAAAATAAATTTTTTCAAACCGTTAAAAAATTAAAAATCGAATTAGTTTTAACTGCACATCCAACGGAAGTTAAAAGAAGAACTCTTATACAGAAATTTACACATGTAAATAACATTTTAGAAAGATTTGTTAATTTAAGAATTTTTACAAAAAAAAATGTTGATCGTGAAGCAAAATTATTGGAAGAAAGTCTCCATGAAGAAATTACATCCATATGGAAAACTGATGAGTTAAAACGATCTAGACCAACACCTATAGATGAGGCAAAGTGGGGGTTAGCAATTATTGAGGATAGTTTATGGAATGCTTTACCAAAAATTTGTTCTTATTTTAATCAAGCTATACATAATTATGTAGGTAAACGTTTACCAATTAATTTTTCTCCAATTACATTCGGATCTTGGATGGGCGGAGATCGTGATGGTAATTCTAACGTAACATCAAAAATTACCGAAGAAGTTGTTTTGTTGTCTAGATGGATGGCAGCTAATTTATATGAAAAAGAACTTACGAAATTAATACGAAATTTGTCAATTCACGAATGTTCCAAAACCCTTCAAGATAAAGTTGGTAATAGCTCAGAACCATATAGAGTTTTTTTAAGACCCATTCGGGATAAAATGAAAAATACCCAAAGATTGATTGAGCTACATTTAAATAATAGAAAAGTTTTAAACGAACCATATTTAGTTCGATCAATTAACGAAGTCATTCAACCACTAAATATAGTTTACAATTCTCTTTGCGAAGTTAAGTGCGAATCTATTGCTAATGGTTCTGTGTTAGATTTGTTGAGACGAGCACATTGTTTTGGCTTAAATTTAGCAAAATTAGACATTCGTCAAGAGGCTAATCGACATGGAAAACTACTAAAAAATATTTGTATACGTTTAAGCTTAGGTAATTATCAGGAATGGTCAGAAGAAGAAAAAATCTCTTTTTTATCTAAACATTTCAAATCCAAACGCTCTTTAATACCTAAAAATATAGTATTGGATAAAGAAGATAAAGAAGTGTGGTCTACTTTTCAAATGATAGCAAAATTACCACAAGAATGTTTAGGAGCTTACATTATTTCTATGGCTTCCAATGTTTCTGATATTTTGGCTGTGATGTTTCTCCAAAAAGAATCGGGAATAAAAACCTATTTGCGTGTTGTTCCATTATTTGAAACATTATCTGATCTTCAAAACGCTCATCAAGTAATAAAATCTTTGTACAATATTTCCTGGTATTTAAAAAAATTTAAATGTCATCAAGAAGTAATGATCGGCTACTCTGATTCTAGCAAAGATGCTGGGAAGCTTGCAGCGAGTTGGGCTCAGTATAAAGCTCAGGAAAATTTACAATCGGTTTCAGATAAACACAAAGTAAAATTAACTTTGTTTCACGGCCGCGGTGGTTCAGTTGGTCGAGGGGGCGGGCCTATTTATTCAGCATTATTATCTCAACCGCCGGGTACAGTTAATGGAAGAACGCGCGTAACTGAACAAGGAGAAATCATTCAACAAAAATATAGTACAGAATCATTAGCTGAGCACACACTTGGCACCTATATAGCCTCGGTATTAGAAGCAACCCTAATACCTCCCGTTCAACCTAAAAAAAACTGGCGTGGATTGATGGACAATATGAGTAAGGCTGCCAGCACAGCGTATCGTAGTCACATACATGATTCAAATTTTCTCAGATATTATAGATTAATCACCCCTCAAAAAATTTTAGACCAATTATCAATTGGCTCAAGGCCAACCAAGAGAAAAAAAAGTGATGAAATAGAAAACTTGCGATCGATACCTTGGGTTTTTTCTTGGACTCAAATTCGTTTTATTTTACCTGCATGGTTAGGAACTTTTGAGGGTTTAGAATTAGCTAAAAAAGGACAAAATAAAGTTATACTCAAAGACATGTTAAATAGATGGCCATTTTTTTATGCAATGATGGATATGTTAGATATGGTGTTAACAAAAACTGATCTACGGGTAATTCAATTTTATGAAGAATGTCTTGGTGACCAAGAATTACAAAATATCGGTAATAAACTTAGAAGACAATTGTTATCATTAATTTACATAAACAAAACATTGATACCAAAATATATTTTAGAACAACGCAAATCGTATAGAGAATCAATAAGAATTAGAAATACATATGCCGAAATATTAAATTTATTACAGGCCGATATAATGAAAAAACTAAAAGTAACTAATTTAAGAAAAGCAGATAGAAAATTATTAATGGACGCTATGATGATAACTATAGCTGGTATATCTGCTGCAATGAAAAATACAGGATAGCTGCAATAATTATTTTGAAAGAAAATCTAAAGCAACCATTATACCTCCTGGTTTAAAAGGTATACCTGATTGTTTTAAACCCATTTCTACACCTGCTAAAGTTCCAGCAAGCATAAGATCATTAAAGTCTCCAACGTGACCAATCCTAAAAACTTTACCTTTCACTTTGGTAAGTCCAGTTCCTAGAGACATGTCATAATTATCGTAAATTATTTTTCGCAAATTATCTGAATCATGACCATCTGGAATCAAAATTGCTGTTATTGAATTTGAACGTTCTTTAGGATTTTTGGCAAGAATTTCTAATCCCCAAGCCTGAACTGCTATTCTAGTTGCTTCTGCATGTCTGGCATGTCTGGCAAAAACATTTTCTAAACCTTCCTCCAGTAACATATTTATTGATTCATTTAACCCATACAAAATATTCACAGCAGGCGTGTAAGGATAAAAACCGTTTTTATTATTTTCCAACATTTGACCCCAATGCCAATATGATTTTGGAAGTTTTGAATTTTTATATGCCTCTAGTGCTTTATGACTAACTGCATTAAAAGACAGTCCTGGGGGTAACATTAGACCTTTCTGTGATCCTCCCACAGAAACATCTACTTTCCATTTCTTGTGATCATAATTAAATGAACCTAAAGAAGAAATCGTATCCACCATAAATAATGCTGGGTGTTTTGCGCTATCGATTGCATTTCTTATTTCCTCTACTCTACTCGCTATCCCTGTAGAAGTTTCATTATGAGTAACTAATACAGCTTTAATTTCATGTTTTTTATCGGCAAGTAATTTTTGTTCGACTATTTTTGGATCTGCTCCATGCCTCCAATCTCCTGGAACAAAATCAACATTTATATTGTATCTTCGCGCAGCTTGACACCATTCGGTAGCAAAGTGTCCCGTTTCAAACATTAATACCTTATCTCCCTCGTTTAAAGTATTCACTATTGAAGCTTCCATAGCGCCCGTACCTGCACTGGGCCAAATTATGACTGGATCTGTTGATTTAAATATTAATTTAATTCTCTCTAAGATTCTTTTCGATAATTCGGCAAATTGAGGACCACGATGGTCTATTGCAGGACGATCCATCGCTCGTAGAACTCGATCGGGAAGATTTGTCGGTCCAGGAACCTGCAAAAAGTGTCGTCCAGCTTTGTATGTATTTGACTTCGGCATAAATTAATTATTTAGGCTATACATAAATAAATCTATTTCACTTATTTTTTTTATATATATTTTTTAGTACTAAAAAAAATTGTTTTATTCTTTTAAATTATTTTTAATTATCGAGTCGTGAAATCAAAATACCTAATTATCGGAGCTGGGATTCATGGTTTAAGTACCGCTTGGCATCTTGCGGAAAAACTTAAAAATAAACACGGCAGTCTAAAAGAAGGCGACATACTTGTCATAGATAAAACAGATATCGCGGCTGGTGCCAGCGGTACCGCTTGTGGAGTTGTAAGAAATAACTATTTTCAACCTGCTATGAGAGAACTAATGGCACATAGTGTTAAAATTTGGGAAAGTGACCCAAAAACTTTTGCGTATGATTCAGTGGGTTTTATGGCAATTAGTCCTGAAAGTATGAAAAAAGATATGCAGTCTGTATATCAACAACAAAAAGCTATTGGATATGAATCAGATTTCATAGAAGGTGAAAAACAATGTTCAGACTACATGAAAAAAATTTTTAGCGATTGGCAAGCAAAGGGAATTACAAATATTTTGCATGAAAAAAAAGGAGGATATTCAAAAAGTAAAACTGCAATACGAGGGGTAGCAAAAAAAGCACTAACCGCTGGTGCAAAAATTATTGCAGGAATTGAAGTAACTGGATTTAAAAAAGAAAGTAACAGCAATGCAATAACAGGCGTGGAAACATCAAAAGGTATTATAGAATGTGAACAAGTAATTATTGCTGTTGGACCTTGGATAAATAATTTCTGGAAAATGTTAGAACTACCAAAAAAAGTAAATATAAAAAATGGTACTGGTGAAATTAGTAAAGACATACCAATGTGGAAATATTGGTTCTTACAAGAAGGAGTAATGAAAGTTGGTATGGACTTTTTGAAAACAGATAATGGTGATATGCCTCCACTTATTCATGTTGATAGTAATGAACCATTATATTCTGATGTAGATGGATCCCTAATTACAGACAAAATGTGGGGAATTTATTATAAGCCCGATATTGTTGAATCACTTGGTGTCCAAGGTGGTACTGCTCCGTATAAAGTTGAAAAACCATTAGATCAAATAAATGTTGATCCATATGGAATAGCATCGAAAGAATATCAAACGGATGAAAAATTTGCCAACATGTGGTCTTCTGCATTAGCTCATTGCCAAAAACGATTTGAAGGAAAATCAAATTTATATAATAGGGTACCGTCAGGTGGTTTAGGATGCTTTACTCCAGATAATTTTCCAATATTCGATCGATTTTGTGAAAATGTTTACATTATAGCTGACTCAAACCATGGTTATAAAATGTTGGGAGTTGGAAAGCTTGTTGCTGAAGAAATTCTTGAAAAAGAAAGTGAATTATTAAAACCATTTAGATTCAATCGTTACGCGAATGGAAAATTACATCCTACTTCTCATAGTCCGTTTCCTTGGGCTTAAATAAAATAAAATGAAAGTTTCTATATGGACGAGTATTTATTTTTCAGTTAACATATTTTTAATTTTAAGAAATTTAGCTCACACTATTAATCTTTGAGGGAGGGTTAGTTAAATGACAGATTTAGAAAAACATGTAAACCAGCCGGGCAGAGATAAGCTTGTAAAACAAGTTAGAGCTAAAATTAACGAGCTAGGTGTTGAATATATATTTTTTCAATTTATTTCTGTAACTGGAAGAGTTGTAGGTAAAGGCATTCCTACTGATCATTGGGAAAGAACTTGCGAAAAAGGTTTTCAATTAGTTTATGGTGCAACAGCAAACTTGTTTGTTGATCGTCATAAAAATTATATTGGATATGGGCCAGAAGCTAAGGAACTTGTTGGAATACCAGATCCAGAAACTTTTTGTCAACTTCCTTGGGATAAAAAAGTTGCAAGAGTATATGTCACTTGTTTTAGAAACAGAGAAGAAAGAGAAAATCCAGGTGCACATTTAACATCTGATTGTAGAGGAAATTTAAGAATACATTCTCAAGAGTTTAAAAAAAAACATGGCTATCAATTAAGAGTTGGAACAGAGCCAGAAATGATGTGGTTAACTAAAAATGAAGATGGAACTCCTACTGGCAAAGGTTTTTCTAAACCTTATTGTTATCATATAGATCAATTTGAATCCTTAAGACCAGTTTTCATGAAAGTTTTTGAATATGCTAGAGCAATGGGTTTTGATATGATTCAAGGAGATCATGAAGATGCACCGGGACAACTAGAATTAAACTGGATGTATGATGATGTCATGAGAAATGCAGATAGACTTTCAACGTATAGACAAATTTGCGCACAAGTTGCTAGAGAGTTTAATATAATAGCTTGCTTTATGACAAAACCATTTATGGGTGTGTCTGCAAGCGGTTGTCATACAAATATGTCCTTATGGACAGGTGGAAAAGATGTGGTTAATAAATTACACCACAAATCTCTACCAGCTATGGATGAAGTATTTACTTATGTTGAGGGTGGAACCAATACATTTATGCCAGACACTAAAGATGTTCAGTTACCAGGTAAAGTTGGTTTAAAGGCTATTGGAGGTGTTATGAAACATTTAGGAGCATTGACAGCTATCGGCTCATCAACTGTAAACTCATACAGAAGATTATGGGATACAGGATTTTGGGCGCCTGTTTATGCTGACTGGGGTTATCAAAACAGAACTTGTGGCTTAAGAGTATCTGCACCAGGAAGATTTGAATATCGTTCAGTGGATTCAATGCACAATCCATATTTAATGGGTTCTGGATTGTTAAAATGTTTTGAAGACGGAATAACAAATAATATTGATCCTGGAAAACCTGAATCGAGAAGTATGTATGAAGCACAAGCCGCAGGAAAAAAGGTTAAAAAATTACCATTAAGCCTTGGTGAAGCCTTGGATCGTTTAAAAGAAGATAAAGTTATTCAATCAGCTATGCCGGATGAAATGTATAAAGTATTTCATTGGTATAAAAACGATGAATGGGAAAAATTTTTAGGAGCAACAACTCAATGGGATCTTGATACCTATTTGGATTGTTTGCCGTAGTCAAAAAAGGGAATATTACTATGTGTGGAATTGCAGGGCTAATTCATAAAGATAAATCAGTAAATATAGGTTCTGAGCTTCAGAGTATGCTCCAAGCATTAAAACATAGAGGTCCTGACTCAACAGGTTATGCTCTTTATGCTGATAATGATGGCCAAAATTTTATCATGAGATTTAAAGTTGGTGAAAACGTTGGAGAAGGTAGTAATGCTGTAAATGAAGAAACCTCTGTTTATGATGAAAGAAAAAAAATAGTTGATAAAAATTTATCAGATTTAGGCGCTATAATTGTTAAAGAGGAAAGACTTACACCTTATTCTTTTAGATATGAAATTAAATACGATAAAGATTTAATGGAATTTTCTAAAAAAATTGAAAGTGCAGAAATGACTGAAATTCTTTCTATTGGAAAATCTTTAGAGTTAATAAAAGATATTGGTGACGCAAAGGAAGTTTGCGATAGATACAATTTAGACAAAATTACCGGCACTCATGGAATTGGTCATGCTAGAATGGCAACTGAGTCTGGTGTTGATATTAAATCAGCTCATCCTTTTTGGGGTTATCCTTTTAGCGACGTATCTGTAGTTCATAACGGTCAATTAACAAATTATTGGAACAATAGAAGAGCACTGGAAAACAAAGGTATGAGATTCATGTCTGAATGTGACTCTGAACTTATCGCCGTATACTTAGCAGAAAAAATGAGAAATGATGCAACTCTAGAAGAAGGAATGAAAGACTCTTTAAAAGGACTTGATGGTGTATTTACTTATTTTGTTGCAACAAAAGATTCTTTAGGGATGGCAAAAGATACCATGGCTGCAAAACCATTAGTGCTTTATGAATCGGATAATTTAGTTGCAATGGGATCAGAAGAGATAGCTATTAGATCAATTCTACCACAAGAGATTGATACTTATGATCCATTTGATGGCGAAGTAAAAGTATGGCAAATCTAAAAACTACAGGAAAAAAATCAAAAGCCCAATCAATGGGTATGCACACGGAAGTTTTAACAGGAAGAACTCAGCAAAAATTTTTCAATCCTGATGAGGCAGAAAATTTTTATTACTTTGGAACTTACGAAGTTGATTTCAATAAAAGAACAGAACTCGATGTAAAAAACATGGAAGCTCCTGAGGCTAACAAAAAAATCGATAGCTTAATGAGTAAAGGATATGGAACAATTGTAATTAAAAACCCTCAAGGAAAACATAGTTTAGGCGTTGGAATTTTAAATAAACTAAATCTGATTTTCGAAGGAAGTTTAGGATATTTTGGTGTCGGATCATGTGATGGACCAAGCGTAAGAATTAACGGAAGAGTTGGATGGTCTTGTGCTCAAAACTTAATGGCTGGAAAAGTTGTTGTTGAAAAAAATGCAGGATCAAGTTTTGGGGCCGCTATAAGAGGTGGCGATTTAATTTGTAAAGGTAGTGTTGGTGCTCGAACTGGTATTGACATGAAAGGAGGCACAATCATAGTTGGTGGGGACGCTGGAGCTTTTACTGGTTTTATGATGCAAAGAGGAAGAATAATTGTTCTAGGAGATGTTGGAATAAACTTAGGTGACTCTATGTATGATGGAAATATATTTATTGGTGGCAAAATTGGATCATTTGGAAGTGATGCTGTTACTTCTGATTTAACTTCTAGTGACAAAGATTGGCTAAAGAGAAAATTAAAAGTAGCAGAAATTGATAAAAATTTTGATGTCAGTAAAATGACAAAAATAGTAGCTGGTAAAAAACTTTGGAATTATGACAATTTAGAGCCTACAGAGAAAAAGGGAGCAATTTAATGGCTAAAAAGAAACCTAAAGAAAAAGCCAATGGTAAAGTTGGCGGAAAAGCTGACGTGCATATAAATGAAGATGATAGCAAAAACAAAAGTTTGCTTGGGCAAAATGCAATTTTTACTCCTGAAGTTATAGACGATATTCATATAAAAGCTCAGTTAGGAAGATACAGAATGCGGGGAATGGCATTAATGAAAAAAATTCCTACATTTGATGATTTAGTTTTCTTGCCAGGAACTCTTACAAGATTTGTAATCGAGGGTTACAGAGAGAAATGTGAAACAAAAACTGTAATTGGTCCTAGATGCGAAAACCCAATTGAATTAGATATTCCTGTTTATATTACTGGTATGAGTTTTGGTGCACTTTCATATGAAGCAAAAACTGCTTTAGCAAGAGGTGCTACAATGGCTGGTAGTGCTACCTGTTCAGGAGAAGGTGGAATGATACCTGATGAAAGAAGATATTCTGAAAAATGGTATTACCAATGTATTCAATCAAGGTATGGTTTTAATCCACACCACGCACAACTTGCCGATGCAATAGAAGTATTCATCGGCCAAGGTCAAAAAGTTGGGATGGGTGGACATTTAATGGGTCAAAAAGTTACTGATCAAGTTGCTGAAATGAGATCTTTACCTTCTGGTATTGATCAAAGATCACCCGCAAGACATCCCGACTGGCTAGGTCCGGATGATTTATTTTTAAAAGTTCAAGAATTAAGAGAGCTAACAAAAAATAAAGTTCCTATTCAATTAAAATTAGGTGCTGCAAAAGTTTATGATGATGTTCGTATGGCTGCAAAATGTAATCCAGACTCTATTTTTTTAGATGGAATGGAAGGATCTACTGGAGCAGGACCACACATCGCCGCTGCAAACACGGGTATTCCTGGTATTGCTGCAATTAGAGAAGCAAGGAGAGCTTTGGATGATGTAGGACAAACTGGAAGAGTAACATTAATCTATGCTGGTGGTGTTAGAGATGGCGCAGATATGGCTAAAGCTTTAGCTTTAGGTGCAGATGCAATAGCAATTGGAACTGGCGCATTGATTGCACTAAACTGCAACAAAGATATCCCTGAAGCCAACTTTGAAAAAGAAATGGGAGTTAAAGCTGGACATTGCTATCATTGTCACACAGGTCGTTGTCCTGTTGGAGTTGCTACTCAAGATCCAAAATTAAGGAAAAGATTAAATCCAGATGATGCTGCATTAAGAGTTTATAATTATTTACATGCAATGACTTTGGAAGCTCAGCTTCTAGCTAGAGCTTGTGGAAAAACTAACATTCACTCGTTAGAGCCAGAAGATTTAGCTGCATTAACAATGGAAGCTTCTGCTTTAGCAAAAGTACCTTTGACTGGAACTAATCACACTGTTGGTGTTGATGACTTCCATAAAATATAAGAATTAATTATGGCTAAGAAAAATAAGAAAAAAATTAAAAATAAAAAAGAAAAAAAAATAAAATTAGGAACCTCAAAAGAGACTGCTAGAGAAAAAATGATCGGTCAACATATCGGGTACAGATATGATGTTAACATGTTGCCTGATTATAAAAAAATTACTCCCTTTCTAAAAAAATATGTAGAAGCTATGGGGTGGGATGATTTGAATTGGCTAGAAGATGTTCACATGGGATATGAAGAAGGTCGACCCGCTGTTTTTTGCAGAAATGCTAATGGTTGGGTTACTATTCCAAAAAAAATCAAACTACCAAACGATCAACAATCAAGAGATATGATTGCTCGAGAGTTATTAATTAAGTTTCAAATGTCTCCACGACATCCTTTAGTGGATTTAAAGAAGGCATATAAAAAAGGTTAAAGCCTACAATCTTTAGTTGTATTAACTTTCAAAAGTACTGTCAAATAACAATTCTGTATTGTTGTACTGCATGATCCAGACAATAGAATATTCTTAATAAATTAAGGGAGGACAATATGGATAATGAGTTAACAGCTCTTACTACCATATTTACAGAATTTTACTACTGGATGACAGTAGTACTCATGTTTTTAATTCACGTGGGATTCTGTATGTATGAAGTTGGGGCGTCCCGTTATAAACACCATCAACATACATTGATGAAAAATACTTTGCTGATACCATTGGTAACAGTAACGTGGTTTTTCTTCGGTTGGTGGATTTATTGGGCATTTCCAACTGGACCTGGTATCGCTCCGTCTATCATGACTGAGAGTACTGGTTTGGTTTTGGGTGGAGGATTTGGCGCAAACGAACTGGCTAATCCTACAAATGCTTTAATGGCGATTAATCTTGGTGACCATATCATGGGAGTTTTCTGGGCTGCGTTCTTACTATTTTCTTGGACAGCAGCTTCTATCGTTTCAGGAGCTGTCATCGAAAGAATCACAACTTTTGCATTTGGTATAATGGCCATCGCAATTGGTTCTGTGTTCTGGTCGATTGATGCGTCTTGGGGATGGCACTTCGATGGTTGGATGCTTAAGATACTAGGTTATCACGACGCATATGCTTCTGGCGTAATTCACGCAATTTGCGGTGGATTTGCTCTAGGTATACTTGCGGTACTAGGTCCACGGATTGGAAAATTTTCATCTAGTGGAGAACCAAGAAATATTGGGCCAAGAAACCCATGGTTAGTTTGTATAGGATTGTTTTTAATTTATACAGGCTTCTGGGGATTCTATGCAGCATGTAATATTCCAATATTTGATTTGGGACCTGAATATGGAATGGAAGGCGTAACATACTTTACAGCGACTAACATCTATGTAACACCAACAACACTAAGCGGTATTACAATGAACTTCTTGCTATCTTTAGCTGGAGGATTGTTAGCGGGGTACTGGATTTCTAAAGGCGATCCATTCTGGACTTACTCAGGAGGACTAGCTGGCATCATTGCTGCTTCAGCAGGTAATGACTTGTACCACCCAATGCAATCACTAATTATTGCAGGTGCTGGTACAGCGTTTGCATACAAATTGCATTATTGGGTTGAGAATACATTTAAAATTGATGATGCAGTTGGCGCAGTTGCCGTGCATGGTTATGCCGGAGTTTTCGGACTTGTAGTTTGCGGTTTTGTTTTATGGGGATATCCTTCATCAGGATACGGCGTAGGATCAATGTGGGTTGGTACAGATTATGCACCAATCAATCCTCTTGGAATGATTATTGGAGCAATTATTATGTTCGGAGTTCTTGGTTTTTTACCAGGCTGGATACTTGCTAAAATACTTCATAGTGCGGGTAAATTACGTATACCACGCGATGTAGAACTAGCAGGTCTAGACTATAACATTATGGAGCAAGCTCGAAAAGATGAAAGAGCAGTTGCTTCATCAAATAGATAGGAGAAACAATTTATGGCTACAGTAACAAATTGGATTGATCACTTATCTGCAAGTGAAGTGGCAGGACAAGTTTATCCGATGGTTGGTTCCGAAATGTGGTGGGTACTAGCTGGTATTGTTTTCTGGCTTGCGTGGACATTTGCCACAGCTACAGGTGAAGTTGAAGAGCAAGAAAAGTTAGCTAGAAAGAAACACGGATCAAACGACTATAAAAGTAATATTACCGAATGGTAATATTATAAAATATTAAAAAATTGGGGCGCTGCTTTTGTCAGCGCCCTTTTTTTGTGTTAGGTTCAAAAAAGTTATTATGTCCGACAAAAATCAAAAAAAACCAGAAATACCACACCGAATGAGTCGAATTGCTTGGCCAAATGCTAAGTATGGAATTTACTTAGCAATTATTATTATAATACTTTTTTTACTAATATCTTATAGACATTTAATTTTTTAAATAATTTTTTTTATGACAAAAGATTTATCTAAGATAGCAAAACAAAATAAAATAAAATATTTTTTAATTAGTTTTGTTGATCTATTTGGAGTTTTAAGATCAAAATTAGTTCCTGCCGAAGCTATTAAGGAAATGCAAAAAAATGGTGCAGGTTTTGCTGGTTTTGCAACTTGGTTAGATATGACACCAGCTGATACTGATATGTTTGCGATACCTGATGCTAGTAGTTTAATTCAATTACCTTGGAATAAAGAAGTTGGCTGGTTAGCTTCAGATCTATATATGAATGGTAAACCAGTAGATGCATCTCCGCGTGTAATACTAAAAAAACAACTAGATAAATTAAAGAAAAATAACCTGGTTCTGAAATCAGGTGTTGAATGTGAATATTTTTTAACCAATAAAGAAGGCACTGAAATAGCAGATAAAAGAGATATTCAATCTAAGCCTTGCTATGATCAGTCTGCTTTAATGCGCCAGTATGATTTAATTAGAGAAATTTGTGACTCAATGATTAAATTGGGGTGGGGACCCTACCAAAATGACCACGAAGATGCCAATGGTCAATTTGAAATGAATTGGAATTATTCTGATTCCCTAAATACAGCAGACCGACATGTATTTTTTAAATTTATGGTTAAAACAATTACCGAAAAACATGGATTAAGAGCTACTTTTATGCCAAAACCTTTTGAAAATTTAACAGGAAATGGTTGCCATTCTCATGTTTCCCTATGGAAAGGAAATACCAATATATTCTTAGATACTGGAGATAAATTTGGTTTGTCAAAAACAGCTTATAACTTTCTTGCTGGTATTTTGTATTCAGCAGAATCTTTGTGTGCTTTTTTTAACCCTACAATTAATAGTTATCGAAGAATTAACGCTCCACCAACTGAATCTGGCGCAAGTTGGTCTCCGAGCAGTGTGACTTATTCAGGAAATAATAGAACACATATGATAAGAATACCAGATCCAGGAAGATTTGAATTAAGATTGATGGACGGTTCTACAAACCCATACTTATTGCAAGCTGGAATAATTGCCGCAGGAGTTGAGGGAATGGATAAAAAAAGAGATCCTGGTGAACCTCTGCTAATTAATATGTATACAGAACAAAATAATTATCCAAACTTAAAAAAACTGCCTTTTGATTTAGAAAGTGCTTTAGAAAATTTAAATAACAGTAAAGAACTAAAAGAAGCATTTGGTGAAAAAGTAATTAATAGTTACGTAAAATTAAGGAATAATGAAATTGATAATTTTAATTCTAAAGACAGTTTTTCAAAAGATAAACCAATTACTGAATGGGAAAAATTAAATACCTTAGACTGCTAGCTACTTAATCGCCAATTAAATGATGAGAAATAGTTCTGTCTTGACTCATCAATCGATGCTCAAACAAATAAAGTGCTTGCCAAGTTCCTAATATTGGTTTTTTATTCTTCACACTTAAAGTGAGTTGATTATTGGTTAATACAGATTTTAAATGTGCTGGCATATCGTCAATGCCCTCGGTTGTATGCTTATATAAATCATTATTCATTGGAACTAATTTGTTAAAAAAAAATTTTATATCATGAAGAACATCAGGATCAGCATTTTCTTGTATTGTAAGTGAGGCACTGGTATGTAAAATGTTTAAATTTAATATTCCATTATTAATTTTTTGTTCTTTTACCCAGTCAGTAGTTTTTTTTGTAAAATTGTATAAACCTTGACCTTTAGTTTTAACGATTAATTCAAAAAAAAACTGCATATAGTTAATTTTTCTTAATTTGAAAATTTTGATTATATGCTGCACGAGGTGTTTTTCTTAATCCAAAAGGCCCTGGAATAAATATTGTAAGAGGTTTTGTTCCTGGTTTTAAATTTACCCTATGCAGATTATCAGCAGAACGAAAACCAACATACCCTGGTGCTCTCCAATGTTTTCCATCAGATAAAATTTCCCAATAGCCATCTTTTAATACAATTGTTATATAGGGACACATATGATTGTGTACTCCTTCACCATGATCATCATCTAGCATTTCATGAATTATAATATTAAAAGGAAACCACTTTGGTCTATTTTTAAACAATACATAATATCGATTCATCCATGGTTTTGCTTTTTTGTATTCGGGATGATTGGGTCCACGATCTAGTAATAATTTTTTTCTTCCAATTTGCTCCAATAGTTTTAATAACATAAAATAAATTTACCTTTAAACCTTAATATTTAGAGAAATATATTTCATTAATTAAACACAAGTACCGACTTATTGCTTAAAATATATAACTTATTATTACTAATAAATGGTTCGGATAATTGAAAATTACCAATTTTTGATACCCTTTCAACTTTGCCAGTTTTAATTGAACAGATGATTAAATAACCAAGATTGGTTGTTATATACGCTTTATTAGAGGCAACTAAAAAACCTTGAGCAAATAATTTTTTTTTTTCTTTTAATTTAAATTTATCAAAAATATAATTTGCTCTGATAATTTCTCCTTTTGTACTATCAATCACCACCAAATAACCTTCTTGCGATATAGTAAATAGATAATTATCTATTATAATAGGTCTTAGATTTGAACTGACATTTAGTATCCAGTTTATTATTCCAGAACTTGAATTCAAAGAAAATAAGTTTGAAAAATTGTTAGAAAAAAATAAATTTTTTTTGGATAAAACAAGATCTGAAGTTTCTAAAAAATTTGTTTCATGTCGTAATAGAGTATTTTGAGTCGGCATGAACCAGATCAGTTCACCTGTATTTAAATTTAATTTTGCAATATCGCCCGCTGTATTAGAAAACAATACCGAATCTAGAGTTACAGCAATTGAAAGTTTTTTGTTTGTTTTTATAAATGTAGGATTTGTTTTAAATTCCCAAATTTTTTTTCCATCTATTGTAGAAAAACAATTAATTATATTATCATTATCTATTGCAAATATTTTATTCTCATAAACTTTTATTTGGGAATTAAATGATACTTTGTGATTATTAATCCAAATAATTTTACCTGTATCTACATTTAGTGCATAGTATTTTCCTAAATTATCTATTGCATAAATCTTGTCTTCAAAGAGAGCTAGGGAAACTTTATTAATTTTTTTTTTTTCTTTTTTTTTATAAATGTTTTTATTCCATACCAATCTTTTACTATTAGAAAATTTTATTATTGTACCTTTAGCATCGACAGTAATAAAATAATTTTTTCCTATAATTAGCGGATTTTCTTTAATTGAATTATTTTGTATTTTTTCAAATTTATATTTTGAAAATTTATTTGTTTGTCCATCAAATCTTAAATGATAAGAAAGATTTGAATTATTTAATCCCGACATTGTCCACTTATCATTTTTTTCTATCTTGGAATCAAAATTAATTATTAATTCAGGATTAATTTCTGATTGAAGTTCATTTTGTTTATGAGACAACTTTATAAGTTTAGCATTGACTATTTCTCTTTTTTTTTTATTGTTCCATATGCCGGTTTTTTTATCAAAAGAACAGCCAAAGATAATAATCGAAAGAGATAATATTAAAAAAAATATAAAAATTTTATTCATCATAATTCTCCTGAATCCTGAGACGTGCCTGATTGAAAATATTTTTATTTATTTTTTGTAACGTCAAAATTTGAGAATAAAAATCTTTGGCTTTTTGTTTTTCTCCTTTAGATAAAAAATAATCCCCAAGTAATAACAGTGAGTGTGGTTTCCAAAAACTTTGAGAATTGATTACAGGTTTTAGAATTTCTATCATTTCATGTTCTGATTTTATATCAACATTGATTAGTGCTTTCTTATAAATTACTAAATTTTTTATTTCTTGTTCCAAATTGACGTGTTTGAGAATCTGGTCAAATAATTTATTTTTTTCTTCATTTGTATTTAATACTTTATTATCTATTAAAAAAAAGAGTGACAGTGGAGCATATGTTGAATCGTGAGTATCAATTATTTCTATAAACTGCTTAAGATAATATTTTTCTTTTTTTACATTATAATTTACTGATGCTTTTATAAATTTATTAGCAATTTCAATTTTTTGCTTTTTAATATTATCTAAATAAAAAAAAATTGAAAAAACTGTTAATATTATTAGGATTAAAAAAAAATAAACTATTTTTTTATTATTAATAAAAAAATCTTTTATTTGTTGTTTCCTGGTTCTCTCAATGATTATAGATAAATCTTCATCCATAAAATTTAAATAAATTTAATAAATATTTTTTCTACTTGGAAAATTTTTGTTTATAACATCATGTTTAAATCTTAAAACACTTTTATTTATCATTTTTTTTATATTAGAATATTTCCTTATAAATCTAGGTTTAAAATCACTTAGGCCTAACAAATCATCTGTTACTAAAATTTGACCATCACAATGTTTGGATGCTCCAATACCAATAGTTGGAACGGAAATAGATCTTGTAATAACTTTGGCTAAACTTTCCTCAACACATTCAATTACTATTGCAAAAACTCCAGCTGTATCTAATAATCTAGCATCTTCCATAATTTGTTTTCTTTCAGTTAAATCTTTTCCTTTAAATTTAAATTTACCCCTTTCTGATTGTGGTAATAAACCTACGTGACCCATAATAGGAATTTTCTTTTTAACTAAATATCTAACAATATTTATAATTTTTTTTCCTCCTTCCAGCTTCAGAGCATCGCATTTCGTGAATTTAATTATTTTTTTTGCATTATTATATGCTTCTTTCTTATTCCTATATGTTTTATGTGGCATATCAATAACCAATATACTTTTGCAAATACCCCTTTTTACACTTTGTGCATGATTAATAATCATATCAAGAGACACTTCTCTTGTTGACTTCATACCATACAAAACCATACCAAGGGAATCTCCAACTAAAACTATATCACAATGTTTATCTAAAATTTCTGCAATTGTTTTTGAATATGCTGTAAGGCAAACAATTGGACGCTTGTTTTTTCTTTTAATAATTTTTTCAATTTTAATATTCTTCATTATTAATTATGAATTATTTTTATTACTTTATGTTTGCTTTTGGTTCAAGATTCTTAATTTTTTCAGCAATTGCAATTTTATTATTACATAATTTTAAACAAATTAATGAGAACTTTTCACTTAGTTCTTTTGCTTTTGAAAAATTTGATTTTTCTAATTGCAATTCAATTAACAGAAAAAGTGCTTCTTCATTTTTTGGATCCAATAATAGAGCTGTATCCAAATTTTTTTCTGTTTCATTTTTATTATCCTCCTCTTTATAAATTTTTGCTAAATACAAGTACGATAAGTGATCTTTTGGATTATATACTAAAAATTTTTGGAATAAAAATTTTGACTTATTATAATCTTTTTTTTCAAAATATATTTTTGCATCTTCAAAAATATTCTGACTAGAGGCCATTAAATTATTTAATAATAAGAAAAAAATTATTAATATTTTTAAAACAATTAGTCTACTCATTTAAAACTCTTAAATTTTTACAAAATATATAAATTTCTTTAGATTTTTTTCGGCTTGATTTTGGTTTAAAAATTACAACTTTTTTGAATAATCTTTCGGCATTAGTCTTAATTTCTTTAAAAACAGAACCCATAAAAATTTTTGATACAAAAACTCCTCTGAATTTTAAAATTTTACAAGAAAATTCTAAGGCATTTAAACATAAATTTCCAGTTCTTATAGAATCAAGTTCTTTATTACCCGTGGTATTTAATGCCATATCAGAAACTACTATATCTATCTTTGTATTAAAAAAATTAACAATATTCTCTTGAGTTTTAAAATCTTCAAAATCTCCTTTTAAGAATGTGACATTGCTAATAGGTAACATTTCTTTTATATCAACAGATAATATTTTTCCATACTTAATTGTTTTAGAAGCTACCTGCGACCAACTACCCGGAGCTGAACCGAGATCTAGAAAAAATTTTGAACTAGAAAAAAAATGAAATTTCTGATCTAATTCAATCAACTTAAAGGCGGACCTAGATCTGTAACCTTGTTGTTTAGACTCTCTTACGTAAATATCTCTTTTTTGTCTATTAATCCAATTTTTTGATATTTTATTCTTTTTCAACTAATCAATACCATACCTAAGACTCTTAAGGATCTTATCTCCTTTTATTGTTTCAATTGGAATCTTTATGTTTTTATTTGTTCTCATATCCTTTCTACCGCTCCAAATACCGGCAGCTAAATGCATAATTCCAATTTTTGTATGTGGTAAATAGGGCTCCACAAAATTTTTTGTACCTTGGTCATATTTTGGTAGTACATTGCTTGCTATCCAGTTACATGTTAAAGGCAAAAATTCTGCCTTAATATCATTTGCATAAACACTTATATTTATTGCTAATCCTTCCGATCCAAAAACATTTCCAGCTTTTAAAGCCATTTTTAAATTTTCCTGCCAAATTTTCCAACATGCAGAATTTTTTTCCAAAGAAAAAACCCCAATATTTAAATGTGGGGCAAAGGCAATTTTTCTTGCAATATCTTCTGAAAAACCAGATTTCTTGGCGTGTTTATAATTTTGAGATTTTATTGCAGCAAATTTTCCTAAAATCCATTTTACCTTAGTTAAAACTTTATATCCTGCGCCAATTGTTTGGGTAATACCAATTTTTCCGTCTTCGCAAGCCTTAAAATAGAGATCAATGCAGTCCCAAGTATTTACCCATGCATCACAGTCTATCCATAAATATTTTTCAAAATCTGGAAAATAGTTTGGTAAAAAAGCTCTAGAGACTTGGCTTTTAAGCCACTCTTTCCCAAAAACTTTAAATTTTGGAACCTCAATATCCCAATTTGCTTTTTTTATTATTTCAACTTTGTTATTTAAATTTTCAATTTGATCACTTTTTAAACCTGCATCTAAAATACAAATAGAAACGTTTTTACTTTGTTCAAATCTTTTTATTGAAGTAATTAACTCAAGCAATAAATCAAAATAATTTGAGTCCGCAAGAGTTACAATTGCTCGTGGCTTCATTTTTAAAGAACATCCTCTGTCTCTTCTGAGTCCTGAACTCTTTTTAAATTTTTTTCGCTTTTGTTAAGTTTCCTATAATGAAAAAAGCTTATAGGAATTGAAAGAATATACATTACTCCTGTAATAAAGAGGACTTTGAAAGTATAAACAAATATAAGACCGAAATACAAACCAATACCAAGTAACAAAAAAATTGTCGTACTTTGAGGAATGGCAATACGTTTCATTGAATAAGTAGGAATTTTACTAATCATTAAAAATGAAGTAATAATGAAAATCGATAAAACGATTAATAGTTTATATTGATCAAAATTATATATTTCCGATTTATATAAAACTAAAGGCAATAAAACTAATCCAGCTGCCCCAGGAGAGGGAACCCCTTCAAAAAAATTTTCTTTCCATAGTAAGTTATCATCATGAGTCATGATATTAAATCTTGCTAGTCTTAACGCAGTGCAAACTACATAAATTAGTACAATCAACCATCCTAAATTTCCAATTTCATTTAAAATCCAAAAGTACATAATAAAAGCAGGTGCTACACCAAAACTTACAACATCGGTAAGTGAGTCTAATTCTTTACCTACTTTTGATGTACCTTTAATCAATCTTGCTATTCTACCATCTAATGTATCTAGGATAGCAGAAATTAATATTGCAATTATTGAGAAACCATAATTTTGATCCATCGCAAATTTAATTGAACTTAAACCGATACAAACACCAATTATGGTTAATGTATTTGGTAAAATTATTCTTGGATTTTTTTTAGAAATAACCTGAAAATTTCTTTTATTTTCGATCATATAATTTTTTTCTTTGCAAGTAACGTTTCTCCTGCAACAGTAGTTTGATTTTGTTTTGCTAAATTTGTATAATTGCTAAAATAAATATCAACCCTACTGCCAAATCTTATCATACCTATTCTTTCACCTTGTTTTACAGTGTCAGATTTGTTGCAATCACAAATTATTCTTCTCGCAATGAGACCTGCTATTTGAACAACTACAATTTCATCTCCATAGTTAGTTTTAAATTTAATCATGTTTCTTTCATTATTTTCACTTGCTTTATCTAGACTTGCATTAAAAAATTTACCGTGTATATAAAATATATCTTCTATCAAAGCAAGGACAGGTGATCTATTAACATGACAATTAAAAACACTCATAAAAATACTGATACGTGTAAATTTTTTATTTTCTAAATTAAATTCCTTTGGTCCATTTGTTTCCACTATTTGAGTAATTAATCCATCGGCTGGACTTACTATATAATCCTGGTCATCAACCGAAACTCTATCTGGATCTCTAAAAAAATAATAAACCCAAATAGTAATCAATAATCCAATAAAACCTAAAAATTTTGAAATTAATAATAAAACAAAGGTAACAAGAATAGAAATAGCAATGAATTTATATCCTTCATTGTGAATTTTTTGAAATATTGCGTTTGATATTTGGGTTCCAACGTTCATATTACTTTAATTGCTAATTTTAGGTTAATATGTATAAAAACCAATTAATTTCAATTGTTAAGATTAATTAAATTAAATGAGTAAAATTAAAGTAAATAATCCAATTGTAGACCTAAATGGTGATGAGATGACTAGGATAATTTGGGATTTTATTAAAAAAAAACTTATTTTACCTTATTTGGATTTACAAGTTAAAACCTTCGACTTGAGTATCCAAAATAGAGACAAAACTTCAGATCAAGTAACTATTGATTGTGCCAATACAATAAAAAAAATTGGTGTAGGGATTAAATGTGCAACAATTACACCTGACGAAGAAAGAGTCAAAGAATTTAATTTATCAAAAATGTGGAGATCGCCAAATGGTACTATCAGAAATATTCTAGGTGGCACTATTTTTAGAGAACCAATAGTATGCAAAAATATTCCAAAACTTGTGCCGTCGTGGACCAATCCAATTATCATAGGAAGACATGCTTATGGTGACCAATACAGAGCTAAGGATTTTAAAGTTCCTGGCAAAGGCAAACTTGAAATTAAATGGACCTCAGAAAATTTAAAGGAAGAAAAAAGATATGAAGTTTTTAATTTTCCTGGACCTGGGGTTGCTCTTTCTATGTACAATTTAGATAAATCTATAGAAAATTTTGCAAGATCATGTTTCAATTATGGTTTAGTCCGCAAATGGCCCGTCTATCTTTCAACCAAAAATACTATCTTAAAAAATTACGACGGAAGATTCAAAGAAATTTTTGAAAATATTTTTGAAAAAGAATTTAAAAATGATTTTAAAAAACTAAATATTATTTATGAGCACAGATTAATTGATGATATGGTTGCTTGCGCATTGAAATGGAATGGAAAATTTATATGGGCTTGCAAAAATTATGATGGTGATGTTCAATCAGATACTATTGCCCAAGCATATGGTTCGTTGGGAATGATGACAAGTGTGCTATTAACTCCAGATGGTAAAACGATGGAGTCTGAAGCAGCACATGGTACAGTAACAAGACATTATCGAATACATCAACAAGGAAAAGAAACTTCTACTAATCCTATTGCATCAATTTTTGCCTGGACAAGAGGACTAGCACATCGTGGAAAGCTAGATTCAAATCAAAAATTAATTAATTTTTGCGATGTATTAGAAAAAACTTGTATAACAACTGTTGAAAAGGGATCTATGACAAAAGATCTAGCTATATTGATTAGCCCTACCAATAAATACTTAACTACTAATCAATTTTTGGATGAAATTGATGGCTCATTAAAAAAAACACTTAACTAATTTTTTTTAGGATTTCTTTGTAAGATTCTTCAATTTTTTCTTGTTCTTCTCCTCCTGCCTGAGCAAAATCTTTTCTACCCCCACCTCCTTGGCCTCCTAGTACAGAAGATCCAATTTTAACTAGTTCCACAGCGCTAATTTTATTGGATAGTTCTTCTGTAACTCCAATTGCAATTCCTAATTTTCGTTCTTGTATTGCGTAAGCAATTATAATTCCTTCTTTAAGATCTTTTTTTCCTTTATCAATTATTGATCTAAGTTCTTTAGTAGGAAATCCTTGTATTTTCTGAAATCTAATTTTAATTTTGTTAACAATTTCATCTTTAACTTGATTTTTGTTTTGATCTTTTAAAATGCTGTCTATTAACAATTTTTCATACTGATTTTTTAATTGATTTAAATCTTGTTCGTCTTTATTAATTTTCCCTCCAAGGGATTTAATTTGAATTTTAATTTGGTTAATATTTTCTTGTAATTTTTTGTCTTTGTGTTCTTGGTCAATTTTTTTTGATTTTAAATATTCAGTTAATTGTGAAGCTCTCAAAGCTTCCACTCTTCTCACACCAGCAGCAATTGCTGATTGACTTATTATTTTAAAATTACCTATTTCAGATGTATTTTTAACGTGAGTTCCACCACATAATTCAGTTGAAAAATATGTGCCTTTATCATTACCCATTGATAATACTCTTACTTCGTCATCATATTTTTCTCCAAATAAAGCCAGAGCTCCATTTGAAACTGCTTCTTTAGTTGCCATTAATCTGGTGCGAACATCTGCTTTGGATTCAACCATTGAATTAACATATTTCTCAATTTTATTTACTTCATCTTTTGAAATTGGTTTCATATGACTGAAATCAAATCGAAGTCTATCTGGTCCTACAAATGAACCTTTTTGGGTTACATGTTTTCCTAAAACTCTTCTTAATGCTTCATTTAATAGATGTGTTGCTGAATGATATGCTCTGATATTTGATCTTCTTTCTGAATTTATTTTTAAATTTAAGGTATCTCCTTTAGATATTGATCCTTTAATTAGTTTGCCAATATGAACATGAAGATCTCCTAATTTTTTTTGTGTATCTATTACTTCAAAGCGACTACTTGAACCAAAAAGAAAACCCGTATCTCCTATTTGACCACCTGACTCTCCATAAAAGGGGGTTTGGTTAGTAATTATTTTCCCTTCTTTGCCTTCATTTAAAGTTTCAATTTCTTTTCCATCATGAACTATAGAAAGAACAACACCTTGTGAATTATCATTTTCATATCCCAAAAAATCTGTAGATCCTAATTTTTCTCTAATATTAAACCAGATATGTTCAACAGTACTGTCACCTGAGCCTTTCCAATTTTTTTTAGCTTCCTCTCTTCTCTTGGCCATTAATTGATCAAATACTTTGGTGTTAATTTTTATAGATTTGTGTCTTAGAACATCTTGGGTAAGATCTAATGGAAAACCATATGTATCATATAATTTAAAAGCAACATCACCTGGAAATACGTCTTTAACTTTTTTTGTTTCCTCCTCAAGAATATTCATACCTCTTTCAAGAAGTACTAAAAACTTTTCCTCTTCCATTTTTAAGGTTTCGGAAATAAGAGTTTCAGCTCTTAATAGTTCAGGATAATTTAAAGACATTTCATTAATTAATGTTTTTAAAATTTTATAAAAAATTGGTTCTTTAGAACCTAATAAATGAGAATGTCTCATACCTCTTCTCATAATTCTTCTTAAAACATACCCTCTTCCCTCATTAGAAGGTAAAACTCCTTCAGCAATTAGAAAAGAACTTGCTCTTAAATGATCAGCAATAACTCTAAAACTTGCTATATTTTTTTTATCTTCTTTTACTTTTAAAATTTCAGAAGTTGAACTTATTAATTTTTTAAAATGATCTGTTTGATAATTATCATGAGTACCTTGTAATAAAGCAGAAATTCTTTCTAATCCCATGCCCGTATCTACTGATGGTTTCGGTAAATTAATTCTTTTTTCTTTAGATATTTGTTCAAATTGCATGAAAACTAAATTCCATATTTCAATAAATCTATCTCCATCTTGATTAATAGTTCCAGGAGGTCCTCCTTTTAAATGGTCCCCATGATCATAAAAAATTTCTGAACAAGGCCCACAAGGCCCTGTTTCTCCCATAGACCAAAAATTATCAGATGTAGAAATTTTAATAATCTTGTCCTGACTTAAACCAGAAATTTTTTTCCACAAATTAAAGGCATCATCATCTTCATTAAATACTGTCACATATAATCTATCTTTTTTAAGACCAAATTCTTTTGTAATTAAATCCCACGCTAAACTTATTGATTTATCTTTAAAATAATCACCAAATGAGAAGTTTCCTAACATTTCAAAAAATGTATGGTGTCTTGGTGTATATCCAACATTTTCTAGATCGTTGTGTTTTCCTCCAGCTCTTACACATTTTTGTGAAGTAGTTGCTCTTAAATATTTTCTTTTTTCTAAACCCGTAAACACATTTTTAAACTGAACCATTCCTGAATTAGCAAACATTAAGGTTGGATCGTTATTTGGAACCAAATTGCTTGAATCCACAATTTTGTGATCGTTTTTTTTAAAATAGTTTAGAAATGAACTTCTTATGTTATTTAGTGATTTATTAGCCATATTTCTAAAATACAGCTTTTTTATTTGATGTCTAGATAACTGTGAGCAAAAGAAAGGTGTTTTATTAAACACCTTTCTTTGTTTTAGATGACTATTTTGTTAATTTTTTTTATTATTTTCCTTTTCATTTTCGGCAGTCTTTTCTATAGGGTTGCCTTCTATTTTTTTTGCAATAACACCTGCTTCGGTTCTAATTGCCATTTCAATTTCAGCTGCAACTTGAGGATTTTTTTCTAAATAAAGCTTAGCATTTTCTCTGCCCTGACCAATTTTTTCGCCTTTATAAGCATACCAAGCACCTGCTTTCTCTACGATATCTGCTTTAGCTCCTAGATCAATTAGCTCTCCTGATTTACTGATTCCCTTTCCATACATTAAATCAAATTCTACTACTTTGAATGGGGGAGATACTTTGTTTTTTACTACTTTTACCCTCGTCGAATTACCAACTATTTGATCTTTTTCTTTTATTGCTCCAATCCTTCGAATATCCATTCTTACAGATGAATAAAATTTTAATGCATTTCCACCAGATGTGGTTTCTGGATTACCAAACATAATACCAATTTTCATTCTTATTTGATTTATAAAAATTACCATCGTATTAGTTTTCGAAATGGAACTTGTAAGTTTTCTCAATGCTTGGCTCATTAACCTTGATTGTAAACCGACATGATGATCACCCATTTCACCCTCGAGTTCAGCTCGTGGTGTTAATGCAGCAACTGAGTCAATAACTAAGACAGAAATAGATCCCGATTTGATTAAGGTATCTGCTATTTCTAAAGCTTGTTCACCAGTATCTGGCTGAGAAATTAAAAGTTCATCAGTTTTAACTCCTAGTTTCTTTGCATATATTGGATCAAGTGCGTGTTCTGCATCAATAAATCCACAAATGCCCCCTGATTTTTGTGATTCAGCAACTACTTGTAAAGCTAAGGTAGTTTTTCCTGATGCTTCGGGTCCATAAATTTCTATTACTCTTCCTTTTGGCAAACCTCCTATGCCTAAAGCCAGATCCAGACTGAGCGATCCTGTAGATATTGATTCAATATCCATAACAGTTTGTTGACCCAGCTTCATCACCGAACCCTTACCAAAAGTATCATCAATCTGACTTATGGCTGCTTCTAAGGCCTTATTCTTATCTTTGTTCTCTAATTCTTGATTTTTATTTGATTTAACGATTTTTAAGTTATTTTTTGTCATTTTTAGCCCTTTTTTTAAATATTTCTTATACGAATCAATAAACTAAATGTACACATTTTGTTCTTTTTATCAATAGTGATGAAAAATTTAATTGTAGAGGAAAATTAGAGCTTAATTTAAACCTAAATTTGATCCTGTTAATCTACCGATAGATGATAACAATTGATATTGGGATAAAAGCAAATTTCTTTGTGAATCTGCTAAACTAATTTTAGCGTCAAGTAATATAGAATTGGATTGTATAACATCGAGGGTTGATCTACCTACTCCAGATTCATATTCTTGGGTTATGCCCTCATTTGCTATTTCAGCCGCCTTAACTTGAGATTTAATAGATGCTAAAAAACTTTTTGAAGATTGAAAATTATACCAGGCATTAGTTGCCAAAGCATCGTTAGATTTAATTGCATCTTCAAGCAATAGTTCTTTTTGAAATTTTAAGCTTTTTGATTTCTTTAAACTTGCTGTATTTTTTCCTCCCAAAAAAAACGGCCAAGAAGCTTCTGCTTTTA
>AZHR01000016.1 GCA_000504625.1 alpha proteobacterium SCGC AAA240-E13 | reverse complement strand
TAAAAAAATAATTGAGACACTTATAAATAAAGTACCCAATATAGATAAAGCTATTCTGTCAACGCATTGTCATAATGATTTAGGTTTAGCGGTGGCAAATTCTTTAGCGGGCGTTTCAGCAGGTGCTAGACAAATTGAATGTACTATCAATGGTATTGGTGAAAGAGCCGGTAATGCCGCACTTGAAGAAATTGTAATGGCAATGAAAACTCGAAATGATTTAATGCCATTTAAAACGGGAATAAATACAACTTTGTTAAGTAAAGCTTCAAAAGTTGTTTCAAATGCTACTGGCTTTCCTGTTCAATTTAATAAAGCGATTGTTGGAAAGAATGCTTTTGCTCATGAGGCAGGCATCCATCAGGATGGAATGTTAAAAAATAGAAACACCTATGAAATTATGACACCTGAAAGTGTAGGTGTAAAACAAACTTCATTAGTTATGGGAAAACATTCGGGAAGACATGCATTTAAAGAAAAATTAAATGATCTTGGTTATATGGGAATTACTGATGACATTATACAAATTGCCTTTGGAAAGTTCAAAGTTCTTGCCGATAAAAAGAAACATGTTTACGATGAAGATATTGCAGCTTTAGTTGATGACAGTTTAATTAAAGAAGATAATGTTATTAATTTAAAATCACTTAAAGTATTTGCTGGAACTGGAGAACCGCAAAGAGCAGATATGACGTTAGAAGTATATGGGGAAATTAAAAAAGCTACTGAAACTGGCGATGGTCCCGTAGATGCTATTTTTAAATGTGTGAAAAAAATATATCCTCATGATGTAAATCTTCAATTATATCAAGTACATGCTGTAACTGAAGGAACTGATGCTCAAGCAACGGTAAGTGTTAGAATTGAAGAAAACGGCAAAATAAGTGTTGGACAAGCTGCTGACACGGATACGCTTGTAGCTTCAGCAAATGCATATTTAAATGCATTAAATAAAATGATTATTAAAAGAAGAAGAACTGCTCCCGAAGAATTCGAGCAACAAAAAGTGAAAGGCATATAAAATGTTAAAATTTTTTGAAGAATTAGCTAAAGTTTGGTCGACTGATATGGCTATTGATCTTGGAACAGCAAATACTTTGGTTGTTGTTAAGGGTCAAGGAGTTGTATTAAATGAACCATCTGTTGTTGCGATTATTGATGATAAAGGAAAAAAAAACGTACTAGCAGTTGGAGATGAAGCAAAAACAATGCTTGGAAGAACTCCAGGAAACATAAGCGCAGTTAGACCATTAAGAGATGGAGTAATTGCTGATTTTATCATAACGGAAGAAATGATTAAGCACTTTATTAAAAAAGTTCATAAAAGAAGAACTTTTGCCAATCCTAGGATTTTAATCTGCGTTCCGAGTGGTTCAACTCCTGTTGAAAGAAAAGCAATTCAAGATGCGGCATTAGCAGCTGGAGCAAGAAAAGTTCAATTAATTGAAGAACCAATTGCTGCTGCAATTGGTGCAAACCTTCCAATTTCAGAAGCAACAGGATCTATGGTTGTAGACATTGGTGGAGGTACTACTGAAATTGCCGTGTTGTCATTAGGAGGAGTAGTATATTCTAATTCATTAAGAGTTGCAGGAGATGCAATGGATCAAGCTATTATTACTTATATGAGAAAAAAATATAATCTTTTAGTTGGTGAAGCTAGTGCTGAAAAAATTAAAAAAGAAATAGGAACAGCTTTTCCTACCAGTAATAATGCCTTCCTTATGAAAGGTCGTGACATTCGATCAGGAACTCCAAAAGAAATAAGTTTAAGAGAAGATGATACATCAGAAGCACTTCAGCCTATTTTAAGTCAAATTTTGACTGCAATTAAAGATGCATTAGAAAATACACCTCCAGAATTATCTGCAGACTTAGTAGATATGGGACTAACACTTACTGGTGGTGGATCGTTATTAACAAATATTGATAAGTTAATTTCAAAAGAAACTGGATTACCGGTGGTTGTTGCCGATGATCCTTTGGCTTGTGTAGCAATAGGAACTGGAAAAGCTTTAGACAATGAGGATTTATTTTCTACTATGTTGTCAGAGTATTAGTTGATGACATATTATGGTAACCAGCAGAGATGACTTTTCAATAGCAGTACGATCGGCCTTTCTTAAAAAAGGTAACAAACAGAAGTTTTCTTTACTTGCTTTAATTATAATATCGATAGGTTTACTTTATTTAGAATCTTTCAATTCAAAATCCCTTAATTTTGTTCGTTCTGCAATTAAGGACTTGATTTATAGAGCTTCCTTTATATCTTCGATTCCAGGAAATACTATTAGCCCTCTGTTAGGTAGTATTGAAAATCATTTTGAAATTTATGAAGAAAATAAGTTATTAAAAATTGAATTGGAACAACTTCATGATCAACAAAACAAGATTAGTTACTTAAAAACAGAAAATAATAAATTAAAAAAAGCTATAGATGATAGTGAAAATTATACTCGCGATTCTATCATTTCCAAAGTTTTAGTTGATAAAGGAAGTCCTTTTTTAAAGTCTATTATTTTGAATAAAGGATTTAAGCATGGCCTTAAAAAAGGAATGTCAATTTTAAAGGGACCTTATTTTATTGGTCGAATAACAGAAGTAAATTATTTATCATCAAGAGCTTTACTAATAAATGATTTGAACAGCAAAATTCCAGTTATTATTGAACCAAATGGTTATCAGGCAATTATGAGTGGTACCGGCGAAAATCTAGGTGTATTAGAATTTTTACCAAAAGATCACCAATTAGAAGTTGGCAATCTAATTTATACTTCTGGTACAGACGGGATAATTAATTCTGGTATTCCCATTGGACAGGTTCAAATAGAAGATGGAAAATTTTATGTAAAATTATTTACTGATTTAAATCAATTATATTTAATAAATATTGTTACTTCAAAGCCATTATTTGGGGATAAATAAATGATTTCATATAGAAAAAATTTTATTAATCGTTTATTAAGTCTGATTCCACTTTTAATTCTATTATTTTTTGTTTTTAGCGAAACAAATTTTACTTTTGAGAAACTAAGTTTTTTATCATTTAATGTAATATATATTGTAATTTTTTATTGGGTTTTGAAAAATCCTGAAATATTGGGTTACGGATTTGTTTTTTTAGCAGGAATAATAAACGATTCAGTTGTTGGACTACCTATTGGTGTGAGTTCAATTACCTATTTAATTTTAGCAGGATTTGCAGCTTATATAAGAAATTTAACAGTACAACCTTCTCTTATTTCAGATTGGATTGTTTTTATCCCTTCAATTGCTGTTACAAATTCAATTTATTTTTATATTTTAAGAATATTTTTTGAACTTGATATTAATTATATTGCTTTAGCAATAAATACTGGTGCTACAATTATTTTCTATCCTATAATTGGGATTTTATTTCATCCTCTAGCCAAAATTATTATTAAGGAGAAAAATGTTTAATCGTAATATTTTTGTTGTTAATAAAAATAAATTAATTACAAGACGGATGTTTATTTTATCTGCAGCAAAATTTGTTGTTTTTGCCGGCATCATAGGTCGATTATTTTCATTACAAATTTCTGAAAATAAAAAATATATATTCCTATCTGACAAAAATAGATTTAGAACATGGAAGTTACCACCCAAAAGAGGAATTTTTGAAGATTATTTTGGAAAAACAATAGCTGACAATAATCAAGTTTTTCAATTACATGTTTTACCAGAAGAAGTAGAAGATTTTAATTATTTAATGCTAAGATTGAAAAATATAATCAAATTAAGTAATGCGGAGATAAAGAAAATTTATAAAAAAAAAGATAAACAGTTACCTTGGGAAACATTAATTATTTCCGAAAATCTCTCTTGGCAAGAATTTTCTAAACTCAATCTTTTTTTACATGAACTACAAGGAGTTAAACCAGTATTTTCGGTTGCAAGACAATATCCCCAAGCAGAAAATTTTACACATGTTTTAGGATATGTTGGAGAAGCTAGCGTACAAGACATTAACAAATATCCATTCATCAAAGAAAATCATGTTCCCGGTCTTCGAGTTGGCAAGATTGGATTAGAAAAATCTTTAGAAAAACAACTTATAGGATTTTCTGGTTTACAACGTTACGAGGTCAACGCTTATGGAAAAAAAATTAAAGAAATAGATCGTATAGAAGGTATTCAAGGAAAAAACTTTAGAATTACGATTGATCAGGAAATTCAAAATTATGCTCAGAAGTTGTTGATTGGAAAAAGTGGATCAATCAACGTAATGGATATTTATACCGGGGATATAATTGCAATGGCATCTGCTCCAACTATTGATCCAAATCTATTTGTTCATGGAATAAGCAGCACAGCATGGAACAAAATTAATAATGATCCAATGAAACCTTTGCTTAATAAATCGATTTCTGGTTTATATTCTCCTGGATCAACTATAAAACCTATAGTTGCCCTATCGGCATTAGAGAACCACGTGATTACACCCCAATTTGTTCAAAAATGCGAAGGAAAAATCGAACTATATGATCATACATATCATTGCTGGAAAAAAAAGGGTCATGGTTATATGACTTTAAGAAATGCTATTAAGCAATCTTGCGATATTTATTTTTATGAAATAGCAAGAAAGCTAGGAGTAGATCGCTTATCGGAAACCGCAAAAAAATATGGACTTAATGAAAAAGTATTAGGAAATTTTTTTGATGAAGAAAAAATTGGCGTTGTTCCTTCTACAAAATGGAAAATTAAAAATTTGGGAAAAGGATGGTTTTTAGGTGAAACACTACTTACAGGAATAGGACAAGGTTATATACAATGTACACCATTAGAACTTTGTTTAATGATCGCTCAAATTGCTAACGGAGGATTTAAAATTCAACCTCGAATTATAGATGATAGGAAAGCAAATAATTATGAAGATATTAAATCATTGATTGATTACGAATTAGAACGATTTCAATCACTCTCAAAGCAAAATACTATATCAATAGATGAAGATATAGATTTAACACAAAATAAACCTGTTAAATTAAAATCATTATTCAGAGATCCGGAAAATGTTAAATTCGTAAATGAAGCTATGTTTTCGGTAATTAATGAACCTATGGGTACAGCCTACAAATCAAGATATAAAGAAAAAAAATATCTGTATGCTGGCAAGACAGGTACCTCACAAGTTAAGCGTATTACTGGAGAGCAACGTGAAACTAAAACAAAAATTGAAGATATACCTTATAAAGATCGTGATCATTCTGTATTTATTGCTTATGCACCATACGAAAATCCTCGGTATGCAATTAGTGTTTTAATTGAGCATGGAGGATCAGGAAGTTTAATCGCTGCTCCGATAGCTAAAAAGCTAATTAAATTGATTTTGGATCGACATGAAATAAGAGAAGAGATTAGACAAAGAAGAAGAACGGAGATTTGAAATGGTAACAAATTATCAATTTTCTGAACAAAAAACATTTTTGGAAAAAGTTAAATCGATAGATTATATTCTCTTATTGGTTATTTTGTTAATTGGTATCTTAAGTTGTTTTATTATGTACTCAACAGATGGTGGTGAATTAAAATATCATACCAGTAGTCATATTTTGAAATTTTCAATATTTTTTGTATTATTTTTAATACTGTCCTTTATACGAATTAATTTTTGGCATTCTTTAGCTTACTCATTTTATGGTTTGTCATTGGCTATGCTGGTTTATGTTTTATTTTTTGGTATTGTAGCTCAAGGTTCACAACGATGGATCAATTTATATTTTATAAATATACAACCATCCGAGTTAATGAAAGTTGCTATCATTATTTGTTTTGCTAGATTTTACCATCATGTCCAGGCGCAAGATCTACATCAATTTAAAAATACCGTTTATCCCATTATATTATTAATCCTTCCAATTTATCTTGTTGTTGCACAACCCGATCTTGGAACTTCAATCTTAATTGCGGCAAGCGGTCTAGCTGTGATTTGGCTAGCCGGTATTAGAGTAAGATACTTTGTTTATTCATTTTTAACTTTATTAGTTTGTGCTCCTTTTGTCATATCAGTTTTAAAACCTTATCAAAAACTTAGGATATTAACTTTCTTCAATCCTGATAGAGATCCCCTGGGTGCCGGATATCACATTCTTCAATCCAAAATTGCCGTGGGATCAGGAGGAATGTATGGCAAAGGATATCTTAAAGGGACTCAAAGTTACCTGGACTATCTACCTGAAAAACATACAGATTTCATATTTACCTTATTTTCAGAAGAATTCGGATTCCTAGGTTCCCTAATTTTGCTAACACTTTACATGATAATGTTATTTAGAATTACTTTAATAGGCCATCAAGCAAAAAGTTACTTCGCAAAATTTTATTGCTTTGGTTTTGCATCAGCACTGTTTATTTATATTACGGTTAATATGAGTATGGTATTAGGGTTACTACCAATAGTTGGTTCACCCCTGCCCATTATGTCTTATGGTGGTTCCGCTCTGCTTGCTACTATGGTTGGTTTTAGTGTTGTAATGAGTTGCAAAATTTATAGTAAGGAAATGATTTCTTAAATATGAATGTTAAAATGTCATTAAATGGCTGGGGTAAAAACTTTAATATTTATTCGAATGTATACAAACCAGAAAATAATGATGAAATAATTGATATTATATTAAAAGATAAAATTTCAAATTTTATCACAAGGGGTTTAGGTAGGAGTTACGGTGATAGTTCATTGGCAAGTAATGTAATTTCCTTAAAAAATTATAAAAAATTTTTCAATCTTGACGAAATCAAAGGCATTATTGAATGCAGTTCAAACTATTCTTTAGCTGAATTAATAAAAGTTATTCTAGAAAAAGGATGGTTTTTTAACGTAACACCTGGATCAAAATTTGTAACAATCGGTGGCGCAATCGCAAGCGATGTACATGGCAAGAACCATCATTTGGATGGAAGTTTTTCAGATTATGTTATTTCATTAAAGATTATAACAGCTGAAGGAAAATTATATAATTGTAGTAAGGATGAGAATTCAGAACTATTTCAGGCCACATGTGGGGGAATGGGATTAACAGGTATTACAATATCTGTGAAAATAAAATTGTTGAAGATAAAATCACAATTTATTGATACGCAAATTATAAAAACAAAAAACTTAAATGAAACAATAGTTAAATTTAAAGAGTTAAATGATAACAAGTATTTAATTGCTTGGATTGACACAGCCGCAAAGGATGAAGCTAAAGGTAGATCAATTATTTTTATTGGAAATCACTTAGAAGACGGAGATTTAAAATTTAAAGAAAAAAGAAAAATTTCAATACCTTCAAAATTTCCTGGCTTTATAATAAATAAATATACAATTAAATTATTTAACAAAATTTATTATCATTTTCATAAACATAATAAAAAATCCAAACAAAACTTAGATAGTTTTTTTTATCCGCTTGATAATATAAATAATTGGAACAATTTGTATGGTAAAAATGGATTCACTCAAATTCAGATTTTAATTGAAGAAAAAGATCCTGAAATAATTCTAAATAAAATCTTAGACTTTTTTCAAGAAAGAGATCAACATTCTTTTTTGGGGACTATTAAAGAATTCGGTAAAGGCAATAATAATTATCTATCTTTTCCAAATAAGGGTTATACCTTAACATTGGATTTAAAAATGACTAAAAAATTAAATAAAATCTACCAAGAATTCGAAGATTTATTGCAGAATTATAAGACCAGAATTTATTTAACAAAAGACTCATTTATGTCCGAACAATACTTCAAAAAAACATACGATAATTATAATAAATTTAAAGAGATTAAAAAAAAACATGATCCATTCAATCTAGTTAATTCACTTCAATCAATTAGGATAGGTATTTAATCAATTAGGATAGGTATTTAAATATGAATTCAATTTTAATTATAGGTGGAAATTCAGACATTGGGTACGCTACAGCAAAAATATTTGCACAAAATCAATGTAATATTCATTTAGTGTCAAGAAATACTTCTCAGCTAGAAATTAAAAAAAAAGAAATAAATAATCTATATAAAGTTGATTGTAAAATTACATCCTTGGATATTCTAAGTGAAGAAAGTGTAACTAATTTTTTTAACGAAAATATAGAATCACCAGATATTATTTTAATAGCAGTAGGTTATATGGAAACGATTGAAAAAAACTATGAGAAAATAACTGGTATTAATTATGTATTCCCGGTGGCATTCATCGAAAAATCGATAACAAAATATAAAACGCAAAAAAAATTAAATACTATAATTGGAATTAGCTCTGTCGCAGGTGATAGAGGAAAAAAAAAAAATAACATATATGCTTCATCAAAATCAGCGTTTAGTTCTTATCTTGATGGTTTGAGACAGAGACTACACCCAAGTGGCATTCATGTAATAACTGTAAAGCCAGGTTGGGTAAAAACTAAGATGACACAAAATATGAAATTACCAACAATAATGAATTCAAATGTTGATTACGTAGGAAATAAAATATTTAAAGCTTATAAAAGTAAAAAAAACACATTATATGTGCCAGGCTTCTGGTTAATCATTATGTTTTTTTTATAAAATGATACCGGAAACAATATTTAAAATTATTAATAAATAAAAAGTTAGAACTTTAAAATAATTTTTTTTGAAAATTTTTTTGAACAATTATGAAAAAAATAAATTTGATTTTTGTTACTTTGTTGGGAATTGGTTACATTAAGATTGCCCCCGGTACATTTGCTTCATTGATTACTTCGATTATTTTTTTTTATTTGTTTAGATTTTCTATTTCAATAGAGCATTTTTCAATCTTATGTTTAACTATGATATTTTTTTTTGTTTGCTCATTGTTTGCAATAAAAACTGTAGAAAATGAATTTGAACAAAAAGATGCAAGACAAATTGTTATAGATGAAGTAATTGGCCAATCGATTCCAATTTTTTTAATTGAATACATTGCTTATTTGCAAACACAATCATTTGGTGCTGATTTACATTTATATGTAGCTTCATTTTTTTTGTTTAGATTTTTCGACATTTTAAAACCTTTTCCGATAGGACATTTTAATAAAAATTACAAAAATAGTTTTGGAATTTTATTTGATGACGTCCTAGCAGGAATTTATACTTCAATGATCTTGCTGTTATTAACAAAATATCTTTAATGAATAATAATATAAAAATACTTATCACCGGAGCGAATGGTTATATTGGTAATTGCTTATATTATTTTTTAAAAGGAAAATTTAAAGTTATTGGCATTGATAAAGAGACGACATTTAATAGTAAGATTTTTAAATGTGATATATTGAATATAAAAAAATTAGATCAAATATTAAAAAAAGAAAAACCCGAAATCGTAGTTCATCTCGCAGCCCAATCTCTAGTTGATGAGACAATAAATAAGCAAAAATATTACAGAAATAATGTGATCGCCACAAATTGTCTGTTACATGCCATGAAAAAAAATAGCATTAAAAAAATTATTTTTTCTAGTACAGCTGCAGTTTATCGGCAAAACCCAAGGACTTTAAAAGAAAATTCAAAATTAAAACCTATAAGCACATATGCAAAAACTAAGTTAGTATGTGAAAAAAATATTATTAAACAAAAAAATATAAAATCTGTAATACTAAGATTTTTTAATGTTTGTTCTGCGTTAATAAAACCTTGTATAGGTGAATTACACAATCCCGAAACTCATTTAATCCCAACAATAGTATATAAGGCTATATATAATAAAAAAATCTATATATATGGAAATGATTTTCCAACAGCCGATGGAACTTGCATTAGAGATTATATTCACATTAAAGATATTTGTTCAGCAATAGAAAAATCAGTTAAATTTTTATTAAATAAAAAAAAATCTAAGATATTCAATATAGGTAACTACAAAGGTTTATCAAATCAAGAAATTGTAAATTATATAAATAAAAATGTAAAAAAAAAAATTAATCTAAAATATGTAAATAGAAGAAAGGGAGATATATCGCGATTAATTTGTAACCCAAATAAAGCTAAAAAGTTATTAACTTGGGAGGCAAAAAACTCAAATTTAAGACAAATTATTCATGACGAAATAAACTGGGTAAAAAAACTCAATAAATTAAATCTTGAAAGAAGATTTAAAAATTATTTAAAATAATTTTTATTCAAAAGGCTATTTAAGATTAATTTTTAAAACTTGCATAAGTACAATACGGGTACAGTAAGAAAAGAAATTCAGTATTAGATTGAGCAAGAGTTTTTGAACTACACATTGTATTTAAATATTGATAGTTTTGGAATAAAATAGTAAAGGACTAGGGCACCGGGAAATAGTAACATCATAATTTAGATAAATGAGAATTTTAGAAAAATTAATAAGAGCTGGCTGGCAAAGAAAGACTAGGTTTCGTGATGAAAAAAATAATCCAATCCTGATATCTGATTTGCGTTTTATATTTCCAGCAGTATATGAGTATATTAGACTAAAGCTTAATATCCCCTCTCATGTGCCTATAGTTAATTATTCTGCCTTAAAAATATTTAAAACTCTTACTAAACATAAAAAGCTAAAAGTTTTAGAATTTGGTTCTGGTCGTTCAACTTTATGGTGGTTAAAACAAAATATTTTAGAGTTAGTTTCAATAGAAAACGATAAAAATTGGCATTCAGAGCTGTCTCAATTAATAAACAGTAAAAATGAAAAATTCAGATACTTGTATAATACTGATGCTTTAAATTATTGTAGTCCAGTAGGTAATGAAAAATTTGATTTAATTATTGCTGATGGCATGTGGAGAGATGAGTGTCTTAAAAATAGTGTCATTAATAATTGCCATAATGAAACAGTAATATATTTAGATGATTCAGATAAAAGTTCATCAATATTTGAACATGATCATGTTGTTCAAAAAGTTATATCAGGTAAGGGAAGTTGGAATATTTTAGAAAATACAAGCTACACGTCAGAAAAAAAACACGAGCTGAGATTAGCAGATAATTTTCTTAGAAATTGGTCTATGAATAATGATAGATATGTTTTAGCAGTTCGAAATTTTTCACCAACCCAACTTTTTGTTAAAGAGGGAACTTTCAGTATTCCAAGAACAAAAGAAATGAAACAACAACTATCAAAATTTATTTTTTAATCTCGTGATAAGAAAATTCCAAAAAATTTAATTCATCATGTAAAAATTATTTCAATTTATATTTTTTTTAAGAGATTGTATATTCCATCCTCTATTTTTTGTTTTTTTGTAAAACCAAGTTTTCTTAAGTAGTTTGTATTAATTTTGAATTTTTTAGGAATAATAGGATGATTTTTAGATTTTATGTATTTTGTTCCATCTGCGAAATAAATTGGAACATTATTCTTTTTAAAATATTTATTTTTTGCAACGAGGTTGGCTAGTTCAATAATAGAATAAGTTTTTCCTGAGGCTAAATTAATTATTCTTTTATGATTTTTTTTATTTTTAATTAATATGGTCACAAATTTAATTACATCATCTAAACTAATAAAATCTCTTAGCGGTTTACCATCAGATTTTAAAACAATTTTTTTGTTTTTTTTAGCCATTGCACATAACTCATTTAGAACTAGCCACCAGCAGTCACAAGTTCCAAGCTCTGGATAACCGTAACTATTTGAAAGTCTTATACTTGTGGATAATAAGCCTTGTGAAAAATACAGATGATTTAAAATTTCCTCACACATACTATGTGTCAAAGCGTAAATATTCTGAAGTTTTTTTTGACTATTTTCTCCAATTGAGTCTCCAGGGTTAATTTTTCCATAAACCTGCATTGTTGAAAAATAAATAATTTTTTTAAATCTTTTTATTTTTTTTAAATTTCTACACAAACTCAGTAGAGGTTTTACATTAATATCGATAGAATGATTTAGATTTTTTTCAGAATCGTTATGATTTAAAGATATTGTATAAATAATAATTTCAGGTTTTGCCTTAATTATTTTTAAAATAGTATTTTTTTTTCTTATATCACCAACTATTAATTTGTTGATTCCATTAAGAAATCTTTTGTCTTTTATATTTTTTTTTCTAATAACTGCAATTAAATGATTGTTTTTTTTTAAATAAGTTACAATTTTACTGCCAATATATCCACTGGCGCCTACAATACATATTCTCATTATTTAAATTTAATATTCCAGTCGTATGGAACTTTATCACCTAAAGGATCATAACTTATCATTTCATTAGGATCGTGAGGTAATGTAGAACAGTTTGCTAAAATACTTTTTTGAGAACCAATACACTTGTAGCCCATGATAATTCCTGTGGGAATAGTAACTAGACAATAGTTTTCATCACCAATAAACAACTCTTGTAATTTGTTAAAAGTTGAAGATTCTTTTCTGTTATCAAATAAAACTAACTTTATCATTCCTTGTATAACAGCATAATTTTGAATTTGTTTTTTATGTTCATGCCAACCCTTAATTACGCCAGGATAAGCAGTAGAAAAATATATTTCACCAAATTGAATGAAGTGTTTTGCATCCGATCTTAACATGTGTGCAATTGATCCTCTCTCATCAGGAATTTTTCTTAAACTTGTAATTACAACATCTTTAATCATTTTATTAATTTCTTCCAAAATAATTGTTTATTTAAATATTTCTTTTTAATTAAATCATTCAAGGTGTTTAATCTAATTAATTCTTTTGAATTCCTAAAATCAAATAAATTTAGATTATTTTCTTTTAATTTCATTTGCAAAAGCAAAGTTGCATTTTTAAAACTTGCTATAGGTTGATGTTTTGGAGCCATTTTTTTAAAAAGATCAAAATTGACAGTATATGATCTTTTATCTACAAAATTTTTTTTATTTACTGAAATTCTTGTATTTTTAATAATCTTACTTATGGCCTTAGCTAAATTAATAATTTTAAATGTCCATAAGTCACTTCCTATATTAATTGGTAGAAAATTTGGAGCCTGCTCTTCCTTTATTGCCCACAACATAGCCCTTGACATATCATCCACATGAATCAAAGGTCTCCATGCAGATCCGTCACTTAATATTTTAATAAATTTATTGGCAGTAGCCGAAGCAACAAAATCATTAAATACTAGATCTAACCTCAATTTTGGACTATACCCAGCGGCAGTTGCAAATCTAAGAGATATTACCTGAAAATTTTTGTCTGAAATTTTTTCTAAACTTTCTTCGCATTTTACTTTAGAAACGGCATAATCAGTAAGAGGTTGCATTGGATCATTTTCTTTTCTTGATGTGTTTCCAGATGCTCCATAAATACTGCAACTTGAAGCAAAAATAAATTTTTTTGCACCAATAGCTTTTGCTTGTTTTGCTAAATTTATACATGATTTTGTATTAATCTCACTTGTCGCCTTTTTAAATCTGCTACCCATCGGGTCATTTGATACTGCTGCTAGGAAAATAATAACTTTGGGATTAATATTTAAATTTTTTAAGTTAAAATTTCTACAATCATAATTGTACATTATCTCTGGTAGGTAAGAATTATATCCATTTATCTCCAAATTTTTACTGTACCAATTGGTATCTACTCCAAGTATTTGGTATCTGTTCAAATCTAATTTTTGTTTTAAGTTCTTAATTAATACAGAACCAATATATCCAGCCGAACCAATTACTAATATTTTTTTTTTCATTATTATTACATTTGATTTTTTACATAATAATATAACCTACAAAAGGATCATGAATAAATTTTTTTAGCTTATGTTTATTTGCCTTGAAGTAATCTTTAAAAGCAAGAGACTCACCTCTAAATTTATCATAATTTATTTGATCAAAAACTATTATACCACCCCTAACAACAGATGATGCAAAAAAATCTAAAGCGGTTTTTGTTGGTTCAAATATATCAAAATCGATATAGAGTAGTGATATTAATAAGTTCTTATTCTTTTTATAGAAATTCGGTATAGTTTTTGTTGCATCTCCTTTAATAATATTAATTTTATTTATATGTCCGACACTTCTATTTAAATCAAATAAATTTATAGCCTTTTTTAATATATTCAAATTTGTATTTGAAAAAGTATTTTCATTTATATCTTTTGGATCATATTTTGAAATTGATTTAAAACCTTCAAATGTATCAAAGCCATAAATTTTTCTGTTAAAAGAATATGGTTCAAAAATTGAGGACAAGTGAGCAAATAACATTAAGTTGTTTCCTTGAAATGTTCCACATTCAATAATATCACCTTGAACATCTAATATTTTTTCAAAAATTTTAATTCTTGTGACTATTTCAGTTACCAATTGTCTAGATGCAAACAAAAAAGGATTATCATTAATAAATTTACTATTAAGTTTATTTAAAATTATCTTTTTTTGCTTTGAATATTTCTTTTCAGGTTTTGATTTATATCTTCCTAATTCAGCCATTGTTTATAATTTTTTTCACTTATTTGTATTTGTAACAGATAGAATTATTAGATTAAAGGTGCATTCTGTTGCCCGGTGCCTTGGACCTTGCTTCTATAATCTAGATTCTGCAATAAAAAATATACAACCTGAAGCCCAAAAGTGGTTGCTCAGTGGACCGTATTTGGATCATAGTGTATCAAAATATTTTGTAGTAAAATAAGAGATTATAAAATTAAAGAATATTTTAAAATGATTGAACTACACACACCCAATGGATTAAGTGTTGAAGTACCAGAAACTAAAGTCGAAGATAACACACCTAGATTTGATGTTAATGAGGACAAGAAAAATGCTGTGAGTTATTATAAGGATAATGGCTACGTAATTTTTTCATCCTGCGTTTCTCAGGAAAGTTGTAATCAATTAAGAAACTTTTGGGAAAAAAATATAAAATCTTATCAAGGAACAATTTACAGACAAACAACTGCAAGGGCAGAAAAAAATTTGTTTAACGAAAAAAAATGGATTATGAATCCTATTTTAAATCTCCAAAGTCTAAATCCTAATTTATTTGGTGATTTAAGACGTACCGTTGAAAATGAAGTTTTTTCAAATCGCTCTATTTGTAAAGCGTTAAAATCAATTTTAGGTGAAAAACCCAAGATAGTCCAGTCCATGTATTTTGAAGGTAATTCGGCAACATGGGAACATCAAGATTCTTACTATCTTGATTCAGAAAAAATTGGACTAATGACAGCCGGATGGCTGGCGTTGGAAGAAATCAAAGCTGATGCTGGACGATTTTTTATCTGTCCAAAAAGTCATGAAATTGATCTTGGTAGACAAAATATTGAAAATAATATTGCTGATAATCATGACAAGTATATTAAGAATGTTGTTTCAATTATAAAATCTAAAAATATGCCAATCAAAGCACCTTATATGGCAACTGGCGATTTTCTACTTTGGAACTCTTGGACCATTCATGGCTCGATAGACTCTCAATCTAAAACTCATAGTAGATCTTCAATTACGATGCATGCAATAGCAGAAACTCATAAATTCTTGCAATTTCATTCACGTAAAATTGACGTACCAACTGATGATCTTGGGAATTCACTTATTTATCGTCCTAAAGATCAATCAAAATTTAAAAATAGATTGGTACTTACAATAGAGTCTCGTTTTCCAGGTATTTTTTATTGGCTAAAGAAACAAGCTATAAAATCATTGATAAGAAAAAAAGATAATTAAATTACAACTTTAAATACAAACTATAATATCTTTCCTTGGGATCCGAATGGCAGTGGAGCCTTTATAACAAACAATTTTACAGACTGGGGAAATGAATATTTCTTTTTACGAACATTAAAAAATAGACCTAAAAATATATTTTTAGATATAGGCTGTCATACTGGATATTTTGTTTGTTTATTTAAGAAAGTTTTTAATAGATGTATTGGCTTTGAACCCTCGAGCAAATGTCAAGAAGCACTAGAATTATTAAAAAATGAAAATGATAATTTTGATTATTATAAATGTTTTTTAGGCAATAAAAATCAAGAAATAATGTCAGAACAATTTTCCGATGGATGGGCAAAAAATTTAGATAGTGTTAGCATTCCTTATGTTGGTCAAGTTGTTGAACAAAATAAAACAAAAGAGCAAGCCCAACAATTTGTTAACAATGAAAACAATATAAATTTTAAAAATATTAACATTCCAAAATCAAACGATACTGCGTATACGGTAGACTCTTTTCACAATAAAACTAATAAAATTTCGGAACAAAAAATGTCAATTTATAAATTGGACAGTTTTTTAAAAGATAAAAAAATAAATGATGAAATTTCTGGTATTAAAATTGATGTGGATGGTGAAGATTTAGATATTATCTTAGGATCAATGGAAATCATAAAAAAATTTAGGCCATCAATTATTATAGAACACTATACGCATAAATTGTTTGCTATTATGAATAAAATTAATTACCAAATTTTTTCTTTTACTTCTACGATAGATAAACCTTACAATATAGTGCTTGAAAAATTAGAAGTTTATGATTCAAAAAAATGGATTAAAATGATTGTGTGTGTTCCATCAGAGTATGTGCCCAAATTATCCTATCCAATAAAAATACATGGCAACATATTGTTTGGCATCAACAGGAAACTAATTTTGAAGATTTTTTCATAAAATATGAGTTTTTATATAATCTTATCTTAAACTTCGTTTTCCAATGCGTCCTATGTTCGTACGTTTTAACTGAACGAAGAAAAACTGTTGTTGGTTTAAGAAGTTTGAAGGTGGCGCTCTATTGTCCAGTTTCATGGACCATGCATCATTAAACATGAATTTTCAATGATGTTAATAAAACCCAGTGTTTTGACATTGTAGCTACGTCATAGACTCACTTAAAAAAAGATATCAAAATTGACGTCATGAAAAAACTGTACTATTCCTTCTATTACTTAAAAAAAATTTAAAAAATAAATTTAATTAATTTTTCTATGAAAATTTTAATGAATGATTACGGAGGTTATTCTTTTCCACTTGAATTAAGTCAAACTTTGTCTGCAAGAAATCAAATAATACATAGTTATGCACAATATGTTGAAACTCCTCAGGCAAATTTTGTTACTAAGTCAAAAAATTCAAAATTAAAAATCGTTCCTATAAAAATTAATACAAAATTTAAAAAGGATAATTTTCTACAAAGGAGATCACTTGATATTTACTATGGAAAAAAAATAATTAATTTAATCAAATTTGAAAAGCCAAATATTGTAATTTGTGCAAATACACCCCTGGATTCTCTTCATCAAATAATCAGTTATTGCAAAACAAATGAAATCAAAACAATTTTTTGGATGCAAGATATATATAGTTTGGCAATTAGCAAAGTATTAGAAAAAAAATTACCAATAATTGGCAAACTAATTGGTAGGTATTACCGATATATAGAAAAAAAATGCGAAGACAAAAGTGACAAAATCATAATTATTTCATCAGATTTTAAAAAATTCATTGATAAAAAAAACTTAAATAAAACGAGTGTTATAGAAAACTGGTCTCCTATTACAAAACCTAAAGTAAGCAAAATTCAATTTTACAAAAGAAAATTTAATCCTCTAAACAAATTTTGTTTTATCTATTCAGGGACTTTAGGTTATAAACATAATTATGAAATATTCATAAAGATTGCAAAACATTTCCCAAATGCAATTATTATTGTTTCTTCAAAAGGAAAACTTGCTAATAGATTAAAAAAAATATCTAAAGAAAATTCACTTAATATTCGAGTTATCAACTGGATAGATTATAAATATTTATCCTCATTTTTATCAATTGCCAATGCATTTATCGTTACACTTGAAAGCGATGCGTCATTTTTTTCTGTTCCTTCAAAAATATATGTTTATCTTACCATTGGAAAACCCATCATTGCATCAATGCCCATAGAAAATTTAGCTTCAAAAACAATAAAAAAAATGAAAGTTGGATTAATTTCTGATCCAGGTAACTTTAAATCACTTATCAGCAATTTGAATAAACTTGTTAAAGACAAAAAATTTCAAAAAAAATTATCAATAAATTCTAGTAAAACCTTAAAGAGTAGGCAAAAATCTATTAACCAAATGATCAATATTATAATAAATTTAAATAACCAATTTTGTAATTTACATTAAGGAATTAGCTTGTTAAAAAATTTTTTTATATTTTCAAATCATCAAAAACAAAGATTAAAAAAAAATATATCCTCTCAATTTGGCTTAGTTTCTGCACAAGTTTTAATACAATTTCTTTTTCCACCTCTCATGATTGTTTTTTGGGGAGTAGAAAATTTTGGGATTTGGATTTTAGTTACTTCAATACCTGCAACTTTAAATTTTCTTAATATAAATTTTAGTTATGCCGCACAACAAGAAATGACAATTTTTCACACAAAAAAGAAATTTAATAAAGTAAATGAAATATTTCAAAATAACTTACTTTTAACTATTTTAAATATTATTTTTTTTACAATAATTATTTTTTTAGTTTATTTCTTTTTTAGTCTGGAAATGTTTTCTGCATTAAAAAATATGCCCTTAAAGGAATTAAATATTATATTAATTCTTATTTTTTTAGCTTTTTACCTTGACGTATTTAACAGCATTTTATCTAGTGGTATTTCTTATTTAGGAAAGCTATATATACCTACTCTTATAACAGGTTCATATGAATTGATTTTAAAATTATCAATTATATTTGTAGGTATAATTTATGACAGCTTGATTTATGCTGCCTTTGTTTATTTGATTATAAATGCAATTAAAACAATCGTATATTTTTATTTTTTTATTATAAATAATAAAATTTTGAAATTCTCTTTTAATTTATTATCAATAAAAGTTAGTAAAAGACTTTTTAAGTTATCAATTGCTCCTCAATTAGAAAATATTACACATACACTAAAAAATAGTGGTCAAATATTCTTATTTGGATTATTTTTCAATCCTCAAATTATAGCCTATGTGAGCACTTGCAAAACCCTTTTTTATCATCTTCCAGCAAGAGTCATAGGTATATTCAATTTAGTTAGCTTTTACGAATATGCAAAACTTTTTGCTAGTAAAAAATATTTAGAGTTAGAAAATTATCATAAGAAACACACACTATTTATTCTGATGTTACTTATTATTCTTCTAGTAGCTTCAGCAGGTCTTGGAAAAACAATTTATAATTTTTGGTTAAGTAATCAATTTAATTTAACTTACACACTTTTACTAGTTATTACTTTAGATGCAGTATTTATTGTCTTAAAAGGAACAATAAATATTACTATGAAATCAATCAATAGATTTTTAAAAATAAGCATTATCGAATTTTGTCTTATTTCTTTTTCAATGTTTATATCATTTTACCTTTTAAATTTAGGCTATCCTTTTATTACCCATTTTTTGATTATTTTAGTGCAAACTTTTATTGTTCTTATAATTACAACATTAATTATATTAAAATTTTATAAGTCTTTAAAATAAATAATTAAATTAAAACACCTTTTTAAATTGAAAAAAAATATTACTTTAATTTTATTTAATTAGAAATTTTCTAATTTAAATCTTTTTTTCTGCTATAATTGCCACACATAAATTTTTTACATTGTTTTTGAAGAAAACATGATCAATTTTTTGAAACACAATACTTAGCGGAATATAAAAAATTTTAAATATTTTATGGGAGAATATTGTCGAAATGGATAATAGAAATCTAGAAAATGGTCCCCCTATATAGCTTTTATGTATAGCAAAAAGACCATTTTTTTCTAACATTTTTTCAAGTTTTTTAAATGTATATCCTCTAACAACATGAGAACCATCTTCAACTTTTAATTTTTTTATTGGGTCTTCTTTTATGAATAATAAAGGCGCGAAAAATAAATTAGTCGTGGTTAGATAAAGTAATCCATTCCTATTAAGCAAGTTGCTTATGTCATTTATAAGTTTATTGTCATCTATAATATGTTCGATATTCTCTGAATTAATTATTACATCAAATTTTTTTTCCACTTTAAATTTATCCAACTGACGAGCATCATGTACCACTGATTCAACAGGAAGATTTAGTAATTCAGACCTCCTTTTTAATTTCTTGGCCTCCTCTTCAGACCAGGTAAGGCCAGTTGATTTGTATCCTTTTTGGGTAGCTAAAAAAGTTGCCCACCCGTTACCACAACCAACATCTAACAAATTAGAGTTTTTTTTCAAAGAAATGAGATTAGCTTTTAACCATTGATATCTATCAAAAATACTATTGTCACCGTTAAATACCACGCCAAATATTTTTATAAATATTTTTTCTATAAATTTTGAATTCATTTTAATCTACAAACCTGTTGAGTCTGTTTTTATAAGATTTATAATCTTATTAACATCAAATAATTTTACTCGAACTTTTTGAACAGCATGTTTTTTTTGTTATATTTTAAATAGGTAACAAAATCAAAAAGTTTTTTTGGAAAAAGTTTAAAAAATAAATTTGTAGTATTTAGAAGAAATTACACTTAAAATTGCAAAAAGAACTTTGTATTTTTTAAAAAAAATATAATTACTTAGCGAATTAGAATGAAAATATGTTAATAAGACAAATGTCATCAAGTATTTATTTAAAATAATGATAATATACTATTTATTTTTGTTTAATTGATTATGAGAATATTAGTTGAAACTTCTGCTGGAAGTAATATTGGTGATGCTTTTTATCAAATATCAATTTACCAAATGTTGAAAAATATTTTAAAAAATCACGAAGTTTTGATGATAGACGTGGGAGCAGCAAGGGCATTTAAAGCGTTTAAATACCCCTATAAAACAAAATATGGTTTTGCAAAAAATGCATTTGACATAAGAGAACAATATGTGGGAGATATTTATGTTTTTTCAGGTCCCATTTTAGACACTAACTTTATTCCACATTGGGGTGAATTGATTAAAAGTTTAAACAAAAGAGGATCAAAATATATGATTCTAAGCGCTTATGGAAGTTATGATAAAGGCGTAACAGAAAAAATTTTATCTTTTTTAGAAAAATTTCCCCCAATTGCATTTTCTACTAGAACCAATAAAACCTATGAAATTTTCTCAAAAATTTGTGAAAATTCATTTAATGGTATTTGTAACGCATTTTTTATCTCAAAAACGTGCGAGATCCCAACAATTAAATTAAATAAAAAATTTATTATTTGCAGCTTCTATTCAATGCCCGAACCAAATATAAAATTTGATTTAGAAAACAACAGTAAAATAAAATTAAACAGTTTAGTTTTAAAGCACAAAAGTAATAAATTTTGGAGGCTTACAAGACATTTCGAGTGGTTGAGAAATCAAAAAAATAATTACAAAGAGTATGAAATCATCAGAACAGTTCATGATATTTCTTATAATTTTTCTCACTTAAATTTTTCACAACCTAACTCATTTCTTTCATACAATCCCATAAATTATTTATCTTTGTATAAATATTGTTCTTTAACAATTTCTGACAGAATTCATGCTTGTGTAACCAGCTTAGCTTTGAATAATCCTGCTTTGCTAGTTGGTAAGTGGGATAGGGCAGGTCTGTTCGATAGGTTAAATTTAGAAAGAGATGGAAAATGCTTTTTACCTCCTAAAAGAGAATACCTTGATCACGAATATGAAAAATATATTTTATGGGTTAAAAAGGTTATTGACTCAAATGAATAAAAAAGAAAATAACAAAAAAATTTTAATTAATAAGACATGGACTTTTAATTCAAGTGTCAGCAAAAATTTTGATCTTCATGTTAAACAATCGGTTCCCTTCTATTCTTTTTATCAACAACAAATAGCCAATGTTTCACAGTGGTTTTTAAAAGAAAATTCATTAGTTTATGATTTAGGTTGTTCCACAGGTAATACCATTCAAGAAATATGCAAGTTAGATTTATCGTCAAACTTTAAAATAGTTGGTATTGATAATAAAATTAAAATGATCGAATTAGCAAAAAAAAAGATTCTAAAAAATAAAAAAAAAAATATACATATTGATTTTTTAAATGAAGATATTTTAAATTTTAAATTTCAAAAAAGTAATTTAATTTACTCTATCTTGCTTTTTCCTTTCTTGGATTTTAGGAATAGGATGTTAATTTATAAAAGAATTTATAATTCCTTAGAAATAGGGGGAGGATTTGTTATTGTAGAAAAAATTAGATCCAGAGACTCTTTATTTGAGGATATATATACTCAATTATATTATGATTTTAAATTATCAAATAAATTAACAGAAAAACATTTGATAAAAAAAGCTAGAAGCCTGCGATCAGCTATGACAATTTTTAGTCTTGAAGAAAATTTGAAATTTTTAAAAAAAGTAGGATTTCATAAATTTGATATTTTATTCAAATTTCATAATTTTGCTGGAATTATTGCAGTCAAATGATGAAAATAAAAACAAACTACGATAAATGGCAAGATGCTACCCAAACCAGTGGTTATAAAGATCAGTCTCGCTCATTAAATATTGCCTCTATAATAAAATCACTTCCGAACTGTAAAACAATTCTAGATATAGGATCGGGATCCCTTGTGCTCAAAAATTATTTAGGCGACGGTTTTCAATATTACAATGCAGATATTATAAAGAGAGATGAATCTACATTCATTGTAGATTTAAATAAGCATGAGTTTGTAAATGAAAAGTTCGATTGTATATGTTTAATTGGCGTACTTGAATATTTAAATGATATAGAATGGGTCCTAAAAAAATCCTACCAATACTCAAATTATATTATTTTTACTTATAATTTCCTAGCTAGTTGTAATTTATTTTTAAAATTTTTCAAAATTTATCAAAGAAATAAACTGGGGTGGATTAGTCACCACTCTTTGGAATCTATTTTTGAAATTTTAGTGAAAAATGATTTTAAAAGTATTAAATTTTTTCCAAGATCTCGTCAACATAATGAAGAAGCTGTCTTCCTAACATATAAATAACTATTTTATTAATAAATAAACAATAAGATTAAAATGATCATTGAAATCGTTACCTTCATGCAAATAAAAAATTAATGTTTTCGGTTTATCTAAAATTGTAGAAAATTTAATTGCTGATTATGAATATATTTTTTATCCTAAAGGTATCTTGAATGATGAAGACTATCTTGAATTAGATGGACATTTAAAAAAGAGCTATTGACTCAAATGACAAAAAATTTAACAAAAAACAAGTTAATTAATCAAATTATTTTGAACGTAATTTTTAAATTCATCTAATGTCATTTTTTCTAGTTCAAATTTTGCCTCATCATTGGTAAACTTTAGTTTCCAGTATTTTAAAAAAAGTGAAGAAAAATCAAATTTTTTACTAATAATTTTTTCGTATTCATCTTTTAAATAATTAATGTTTATCTCATTCCAGTCATTTATAATGATGACCGGTAGCTTGTTAAATAAATTAATTAATCCATTTTTCTTTACAATTGGAATGCATCCCAAAAGAATCCCTTCCCAAATTCGATGAGAATCCATCCCACCTCCCGCTGGACACAATACAAAAGTAAAATTACTTTGTAGTTTCCAAGTAATATTCCTGTATGGCCTTGTGCTTTGAAAGAAACATGTGCTTTTGTCAATTTTTTCAAGACAAAGTTTTCGTTCATCGGAAAGTAAATGATGCCAATTTGAAAATGCTGAAAATCTTCTTTCATTGATGTTTGGTGAATTTACAAAGGTATCGATTAATATTTTTTCTTGCTCGAAAGGCAACATTTTACCTTTTGTATACGTGGTATTACCCTCCCATGCAGATTGGTAATCAAGACCTCCTGGTAAATTTATTAGTTTATTATTTTCAAAATTTAGATTTTGTGCAAACCATTTTTGTAACAATTTATTATTTAATATTTTATAAAAATTATTTTTTCCAATGGTATTAGGAGAAACCTCTAAATCACTATTTCCACTTACCAAAACAAATGGAATTTTTATTTTATCAATCATTTTTTTTGAAAAATTGATCAACGCATTTGAACAAATATAAATAGAAGAATTTGGTTTAATTTTTTCAATCTTTTCTAAAGATATTAATTTACTATTTTCATATTGAATTTTATTGTGAATACTTACTGAATTAAGGAAACCTCGACTAGAAATAAATTTTGTATTTTTTATCTGAAAAAAAAATTTATTTTCTAGCTCTCTTAGTATAGTTCTATTTTTTTTACTAAAGTAAAGAGAAAAATTTTTTATTTTGGCTTTATAGATTTCGTGTCTTATTTTTACTCTAAACTCCAAAATTGATTTGGGAATGAATTTTTTGATTATTTTTTTCATTTTTTAATTTAAACATTATTCTATTTGATCTATTATATAAAATATAACTTTTTACAAAAATGTTTTTATTTAATAAAATTTTTAAATTGTTAACATTACTCAAATATAGTTCGTGGAGAAAAGGTTTATTCAATGAAACAGTAGCAAAGTTGAACTTGAAAATATGATAAAAGACATTAATTCTGAAACCATTATTGTTCATGGGTCAACAAGGGCCAATTTATAATGTTAATAGAGCAGCTTTTTCCTCATAAAATTATATATTCCTTCGAGCCTCTTGTAGAGGCTTTAGAGATAAAAAAATTAAATCATGAGCTTAAGTTTTAAATGAAACAAAATCATACTGTTACTTTTTTATTTGGAATGATTTTTTTTCAAAAACTAACTTTAGTTGGCCACATATATACTGGAGAAATTATAGCACTTTTTTATTTTATTTATCAATTTTTCAATTTACGTTTTAATAGTTTTGAAAAAAAATTAATATTTTTTTCTTTTTTTGGTGCAATAGTCCAAAGTCTTTCAAATTTGTATAATCAAACTGATCTCGACAAAAGCTTAAAAGGTTTTTTTGCTTATATGGTATTCATGTCAGTCATCATTTTTTTGTGTCGCTACCTTAAGAAAAGCAATGATTTTAATAAAACACTATTCTTTTTTATAGGTGCAGTTGCTGGACATTATATATCCTATTTACATATTGACATCCCCTCGTATGTTTTTAAAGCTCCTTGGAAATGGGGAGTAGGATATAATCTAGTTTGTTTAGTTTCACTTAGTGCACTATATTTTAATTATAAAAAAGATTATCCAATAGTATTTTACCTTATTTTTACTGTAGCTGTAATTTATATTTCATTATTAAGTAACGCTAGATCTTTTCTTTTAGTCTATGGTTTTGCTCTTATCTCTTATATTTTATTTTATAAATATCAAATACTTAATTTAAAATTTTTTACTAAAAAATCTTCTTTTATGTTGCTGCCATTAATTTATTTTTTTTTAACTATCATATTAGGTTTGTTTTTTGCAAAAAATCCAGGGGGATTATATGCGGGTGGATTTCAATCCTTTCAGGAAAAAAATACTAGACAAGGCCAAGGAGAATTTGGCGTCGTGGTTTCTTCTAGAAGTGACATAGTTGCCTCATACTATGCTATTAAAGATAAACCCATATTTGGGCATGGATCATATCCAGTAGATAAAAATTTGAATTATCATATGAAAGAATTCGAATTTTTGTATAAATTTGGTTATATTCAAAATGTTCCCAACCCCGCACACTTAGGTTTTATATCTGGCAATTATATTCCGGGTCACTCGTTTTTCTTTAATTCCATGGTTACGGGGGGTATTCTAGGGAGTTTATTTTGGTTATTTATAACATATTTTATTGTAAAAAATTATGCAAACTATGCAAAGTTTTTTCCTTTTTTCTTTCATTTCTTGATCATCAACTATTTCTATACTTTATTTTTTTCCCCCTGGGCTGCTCCGACTAGAATAAAGTTAGCGATAATGATTTCATTATTAATTATATATATAGAATTATTAGAAAGTAATAAATCAAAACAGCAATATGAAAAAATAAATTAAATAGGTATTTAAGGAGCGAAATTTTTATTCGCATCTTCACATTATGTTTAATATTTTAGTTAGTGCTTTAAATTGTGAAAAATATTTAGAGACTTGTTTAAGCAGTATAGTTTCGCAAGCTATAAAATGCGATATTATTCTGATCAATCCTAGACCCACGAAGGTTTATAATGACATCAAGAAAAAATTTAATCAAAATATTCATTTTTCAATAGAAGAACCTGACGAAGGTTGTGCAGACGGTTTAAACAAAGGTTTAAAATATATCAACAATCATTACCTATGTGTTTTAAATGGTGATGATTATTTCCTCAGAAATAGTTTAAATACTGTAGTAAAAGAATTAGAGTCAAAGCCTGATATTCTTATTGGAAATGGATTGGTAGTAGATAGTAATAAATATCTGATCAAAGAATTCAAGTCAGATCGTTTTTCCTTTGAAAAACTAATCACAAATGTAGGTACCGTTTGTCACCAAGCAACATTTTATAGAAAAAAAATTTTTGAAGAAGGGGTAAAATTTAATAAAAACAATACAACCTCATGGGATGCCGAAGTATTGCTCGAGGCACATTTAAAAAACTACAATTTTAAATATATCAATGATTTTATTAGTGCATTTAGAATTCATTCAGAATCCATTACGGGAATGGGAAAAAATAAAAAAGAAGTGATTTTGCAACAATCTTTGTATTTTAAAAGAGTTAAGGGTAGAAAAATTAATATGTTCGACAAAATACGAATATTTATAAATTATATAGTAATAAGGATACAAAGAATTCCCAATAAAGTTAAAGCAATTTTTCAAAAAAAAGTTATAGTAATTTAGTTTTATTTATTTGCTTAGGTTATCAATAATTTTTATTAATTGTTTACCAAAATAATTTTGATTAAATTTATTTATTGCTAAATTCGAATTTATTGTACCGGCCTCTTCAATCTTTTTTGGATTATCAATTAAATCTTTAATTGCTTCTACCCAACCATCAATATTTGCCGGATCAAGTAACCTGCCATTGATATTATCTTCAATAAAACTACCAACATTTTTGGAAATGATCGGATACATTCCTGTAGCGCAGGCCTCATTCACTACTCTGGCAACTCCCTCAGAAGTTGAAGGAAAAATAAATATATGATTTTTCAGCATTTCACAAACGATTTTTTCAGAAGGTAAATAACTGAAATATTTAACATTATTTTTTTTTTTAAAAGAATTAAATTTGTTTAAAAATTTAACATCCATTCCTCTTCCGACAATTGTAAGTTCCACAAAAGAAATATCTAATTTTTCAAACATTTCCATCAAAATATCAATGCCCTTTCTTTGATTTAATTGCCCAACATATAATAGCTTTAGTTTTTTACCTTTTTCAAATTTATCTCTAATAATTTTTTTTTTATTTTTATTTATTAACTCTATAAACAAATTAGAACAACCTTGAATTATTTCAAAAACTTTGTCCTGATGTATGCCTGAATGAATAATTGTTTCTTTTGACCAATGACCCTCAGCAATAATGTAGTCAGTATTTTTAAGATCCTCAACAACTTGCTTTGCAATATCTGTGGAGATTACTTTAAAGTTATTAACAGATGGTAATTTTCCTCTATGTTTAATGATATATGGTTCTAACATGGGGTGTGCACCTCCATGATAACAAACTAATTTCATACCCATATCCTTTGCAATATTTAATGAGCTTCCTCCAAAGCCTGATCTAAACAAATATATTCCGCAATCTTTGAAATTTGAGATATTCGACCTAAGAATTTTGCTTGCTGATTTTTGATACTGAATTGAACTATATTCCAATATCTTGTAGCCTATTTGAAATTTTCTCAAAGATTTAAAAAAAAATTCTAATCTAACTATTATAAAAATACCAAGGAAATATATTAATTCTGAAAATAATAGTGAATTGACAAGTTCATCTTTTAGTTCTGTCGAACGTAAGTAAAAACGTCTAACGAAATAAATTTTGTCTAAAGATAAAAGTTTAATTATTTTTTTTTGTAAACTGTTTGGGTAAGCACCAGTTATCAGGAGTTTTAAAAGATGATATTTATTTAACTCTGCTGCAGCATCGGACACAGGATATTTGTTAAATCCATTTGACGCTATAATTTTTTTTTTTTGCATGAAATTCATATTAATAAATAAGTTAGCATTTAATTAAGTGCTATTTCGTATCATAATATCTAGTAGTTCTTTGAAAGTTTTTGCAAATGGTTCAGAAGGTGTTGGATACGATGTAGGTGAAAAAATATTAATTCCTTGATTACATTTTGCTAACATTGTTGCTAATTTTTTAGCATTATGGGGGTCAAAAAAATAAACCGAATGATAACTGCCTATAGTTTCATGTGCATAATTAAGATCTGATGCAATAATAGGCAGATTAAATTTTTTTGCTTCACTTAAGGGCTGCCCCCACGTTTCTAACAAAGAGGGAAATATAAGAGCATCAGCTGTTTCATATAGTTTTTGAATTCCTTCTTGCGATTGATAACCTATAAACGATAGTGAATTACATTTACTATATTTTTCATAAAAACTTTTAGAATATTTATTTTGATTAACGTTTATAGTAACAATAATTTTACCATTCCAATTAGCATCTTCATCAAGGATTTTTGCACACTCTCCAAGTAATTCAAAATTTTTATATACATATCCATATGCTGGATAAATAAAATTTTTAATTTCAATTTTTCTTTGTTCTATTTTATTTATTGATGGCACATTCTCTAAATCGGGTGGCAGAATCACAGCAACTATAACAGAATTTATATTAAATTTTTTAATAAAAATATTACGCATCCAATCGGTTTGTACTATAGCTGCTTTATTTTTTTTTAATAAAAATCTGATAAAAAAAATATAAACTTTTGTATATAAATAAAATTTAAAATCGTATTTTATAATTTTTATAGATTCATTCCAAAATGGAGTTGGGTTTTGAAAGTATGAATATTGATTTTTTGCAACAACCCAGGGAGTTGCGCTATCCAAAGATAGCCAAATATCCGCATTTAATTTTTTGGATATATTTCTAAATCCAAAATAATACAAAAAAATATGATTAACCCAATTTTTTTTAAAGTATGGAAATTCATATTCTACAACACGTTTGTCTTTAATTTTTCCCTTTTTATTAGTCATAACAATTAGCTTAAAATCAGGAAAGTTATCGAGAATGGTATTTGTCATAGTATTAAGGATATTTATTTGATGAGCTCTATTATACGTTACAGCTGAAATTACAAATGTTTTCATTAATTTAAATTAAATTAATAAAGATTTTTTTAAGCTTATTTATATCTCTGATATT
>AZHR01000015.1 GCA_000504625.1 alpha proteobacterium SCGC AAA240-E13 | reverse complement strand
ATGGTTATAATAAAAACAATTATGAAAACATAAATGGCAGTTTTAATTAAAAGTACAGTTTTCGTTGTTTCTAATTTTTTTTCTTCTTCGTTCATTAACTAATATTTTACATTGGTTTTTTATCAAAACCATATTTTTTGTGAAAATTATTTCTATCTTCTTCTGTCCATCTTGAAGTAACTTTATGAATTATCTCTCCATATGCCATTTCTTTTTGATGATAATTGCAAAAAAGTTCTCCTTGCAATGCTTCATTTGGACATCCAAGGTCATATAAAGTACATTTCATATTTAATTTAACTCACCAATTTCATCAAAACTATATCCTGACCATTTAGAAAAATCTTCTACATCTTTTTGATCCCAATCTTTTTTTGTTCTATTAATAAGTACACTAAATTCCAATTCAGCATAATGGTACTTGCACCATCCGTCTTTATAGGTAGGTTTTTGACAGCGCCTTATCCCTCCAAAACATTTTGAATCATCTGACATTAATCTTCATTTTAATTTTTCAGTGGTCTTCACTTTTAATTTTATTGAGGTACGCAGACGAAAGACCAAGGAACTGCACCGTAAAAATGGTATCATATTCTGAACATTCTGTGGAGTCCGTGCCTGAATCTGTGGGAATTTTTATCTCAGTTTTGCCTCTGGTTTCGGGGTGCTTGGTTATTTACAGAAGGTATAGACAGTGCTTTCTTCTAAAATATCATTTAATTTCTTATTACCCATACTAAATTTTATAAGACTTGAAGTTGAATATTTTGCTTTATTTACGTCTAGAAAGTTTTTAACCGATGAAGCTTTGATACCAAAATTAATTCCTTCACTCTGATCTTTTGCTAAACCAGACACTGCAACAGCCATTAACTCTCCATCATCATTCACAATAGGTCCTCCACTATTGCCAGGATTAATTGCTGCATCAATTTGGATTTCGTTTGAATTGTTTCCAAACCCTTTTAGTGAACTGATAATTCCTTGTGTGATTTTTAAATCATCACTTAAACCTTTGCCAAATGGGTAACCCGCTACATAAATTGTTTGAATTTTCTCGGGTAGATCAGCAGATAAATACAAATAACTCTTTGGTTTAACTTTTGCGCTTAAAAGCGCAAGATCTAAAGATTCATCTTTTGCAATAAGCTTTGCATCTACATCTTTTTCCTTAAAAGTGATTTTAGATTTATCGTTACATTCTGCAATCACATGATAGTTGGTTACAAAATAACCTTTATTGTTAATAAAAAATCCTGAACCAGATTGGACAGTGTTTTTTGGATTTGTTTCATTTTCATAAGTTGAGGATTGCATTTCTGCATATTTCATCCAAACTTTTCTTGAATAATTAATGGTTTCTTCAAATGAAGAATCATGATGACGAACCCAAACTTCAACATCTCCCTGCACATCAGGTTTTCCACCTCTTTGCGTCTCTTGAAGCCAGTTTACCTGCAAACTTTTGACTCTTGAAAATACATCTGAGTAGTGATCATAAAAGGCATCAATTATTTCTTGATTAACATTTATACCATTTCTTCTCATATGTTTTTCATAACCTCGATAATAACAAGTCACCAATTCAGTATAAACTGTTAATGATACGGGCATAGAATCACATGAATTATCTTTTTCTATAGTTTTTAAAAACTTATTCCAATCTTCTGCTAAAATGTTATAGACCCTTTCATCTTTATTTTTTTTATTGATGAAATATTTTTTATAAGCAAAATCTGTGTACTTAGTGTCAGCAAACCCAACACTGCACCACGACACCATCACCAAGATCATAAGAAGCTTTTTCATTTATTTGCAGTTATTGGGTAAGTAATTAATGCATACAATATGCATAAAGCTAAAATAATCAGGATAATACTAGAAAAGTTTCTAATAAATTTTTCAAATGGGTTTTTGGGTGGAGTTAAATCTATTTCTTTTCCAAACATATCTCTTTGTGGGCTATTTTTTTTCATATAAGCCTTTTCTTTTTTGGAATATTTCTTCATGATCCCTAAATCCTACACCAAAATTATTGTTGAGTCAGGTGCGTGAGTCAGTTCACGAGTTTAGATAAGGAGAACTTCTGGTTCCGACTGCAATAATTGAATTGCGACCAGAGTAGGACAGCTTTTTGGATTCAAATGCGGTCGCAAATTGTGCTATTATTAATTTATGAATTTTTTAGAATCTTTTCAAACCTGTTACAAAAAAACTTTTAATTATAGAGAAAGAGCATCAAAATCTGAATATTGGTGGTTTCAATTATATTATACTTTATTTGCTATTTTAATGACTTATTTTCAAGACCACAGTTTTGGTCAAGTTCTTATATACCTTTGGTTGTTTAATAACCTGCCGATGTTGTCTGCAGGCGTTAGAAGACTTCATGATATGAATAAATCTGGATGGACAGTTCTATGGGCCATGATACCTATTGTTGGAGCTTTGATAGTTTTGGGTATGCTTCTAGGTGATGGAACAAAAGGAAAAAATACTTTTGGACCTAAACCAAAAAAATAAATAAAAATTTATCCCGCCTCTGGTTTTTCATTTATTAAAATAAGGTAACCCATCAAAGTATAATCCAAGTATTGGCCAAACTTGTTGGTCCTCACCTTTTGCCTTATCTTTTTCGCACTCTTCTTTTATATAATTTATAATGAATTTAGAATCACGTTCACCAATATTTCTGACTTCATTTTCTTTATCCATGAGAACTAGTGCAGTATTGGCACCTGTCAAAAATCCTTGTATTGCAGATTCTAAATAACCTTCAATCTCTTCTCCGTATTCATCAAGAAGTTTATTCATTTCACTACAATATCCCCCAGCAAGACCCCATGACATTTTCTCAGCTTTGGAACTAACATTACAAACCATCAAAGCCAGAAAGATGTATAAAGATAATTTTTTCATTCAATTTCCATGCGAGAAATATTTTAATTATTTTTTTTTAATTTTATTTTTGGCACAAATACAGGTTCTAAATTTTCCATTTTTTCGGAAGTAATTGAACATGTTTTTATGCCACCTGATGGAGGAAGTTTTCTGGATGTATTATCTTTTAATATGGCTTGTTGTATATCGGTAAAATGCTGTCTGGATCCTATTAATTGAAATAAGTGCTGCTTAGAATTTGTTGTAGTAGTTTCTTTTAGCTCTTTTTGTAGTTCTGCTAAATCTTTTATATCGTTAATTATTTTTTTATTTGTAACACGCACAACAAAGATATCTAATTTAATATCATAGGTTTTGGGAAATTTAAAACTATCATCAATGTGTAATAGATAAGTCACCATGTTAGGCTCATCATTATCATTTAGCCTGTCCCAAGTTATTTTATTTCCTTCTTGTACTGATATCACTAAATTGCTTGATGAATTAAATTTTTTTTCTTTTCCATCGAAACTATGAAATGTCCATTTTAGATCATTTCCAGCATCTACTTTATTAAATCCGTAGTATTTCGTGTAATCAGCAATGAAGCCCTTAAATTTACATTCGATCACAATATCTGGTCTTCCTTTCCCTAATATTTTATCGCTTACTTCAGTTGCAAACCCAACATTGCAAACCATCAAAACCAGAAAGACGTATAGAGAGAGTTTCATCATTTATTCACAGAAAATATAGACAGTACTTTCTTCCAAGAGTTTATTAACTTTGTCTTTATTCATTGAAAAAGAAGTTAAACCAATGTTTGGACTAATCTTATTTGATTTTAAAAAGTTTTCTACAGCAGAGGACTTAATTCCAAAACTTATACCTTCAGTGACCTCTTTGCTCATTCCAGCAACCGCAACTGCAACCAACTGACCGTTCTCATTAACAATCGGACCTCCGCTGTTTCCAGGGTTTATGGCAAGATCAACGGTAATTTCATTGGAATTATTATCAAATCCCTTTAGTGAACTTATGTTTCCTTGATTAATTTTCAGATCATCGCTCAAATACTTTCCTAAGGGATATCCTGCAATAATAATCAAGTCCCGTTTTTTAGGTTCGTCTTTTGAAAAAGAAATAAATGCTTTGGGTTTAAGCTCTACTTCTAACAAGGCGAGGTCCAACATATTGTCTGTTGCAATTAAATTTGTATCGTATTCTTTGTTAAAATAATTAATTTTAGAAAGTTTGCATCCTTCAACGACATGATTGTTGGTTAATATGTTTCCTTGATTATTTATGAACGAAGAAGAAAAAAAATTAGAAACAACGAAAACTGTACTTTTAATTAAAACTGCCATTTATGTTTTCATAATTGTTTTTATTATAACCATTATAGTTCGCTTAGTAGGATAATTTGTGGATGAAGATAAATATAAAAAATTTCAAAAACAATTCTCCGATGGAAAAATTGGAATTAATACAACAACATTTATTTTAGTTCGTCCTTTGTATATTAGTGCTTATAATGAATTTAAACACCTTGTTAAAAAAAAATTTTTAGAAAATAAAGAAACGTTTATTATAAGAGCATGTCTTGAAAATGAAGTTGCCCTTGATAGTTGTTGGAAATGGCAATTAATAGGACTAAGACCTTCAGACGAAAAAACACCATATCTGTCAAAACAATATGAAGATTGGAGAATTTTAATTAAATGAAAAAACTACTTTGTGTTTCTAGCCATAAATTAGACCAATATTACTCTTAGTTTAAAGCATGACAAGAATCATTCTGATCTTGCTTTTTATATTTTCCTCTCAAGCCCTTGCAGATAAACCAAAGGTCATTGATGGAGACACTATCGTTCTTAATGGTGAGAAAATTCGTTTCGCAGGCATCGATGCTCCAGAATATAAACAAGACTGTATCAACGGAGATCTAATAATCTATTGCGGAATGTTTTCAAAGGTTCTGCTCACTAAAAAAATAGGCAATGAAACACCTGAATGTATCAGCGAAGGCAAGGATGTTTACGGTAGAACGTTAGCTGAATGCTTTGTTAATGGAGAAAGTTTATCATCTTTTTTGGTCAGACATGGTTATGCATTTGCCTATAGAAAATATTCAAAAAAATTCGTTAAAGATGAGGAGCATGCCAAAAAGATAAAGATAGGCATGTGGGCAATGAAATTCGAATTCCCATGGGATTTTAGAAAAAATAAAATTGCTGATAACCCATCCGAAAGATGTGGGGTTGAATTAACCGCTAAACTCGAAGGGTACATGGTATGGCTTACAGAAGATCTGCCTCATATTGAACCAGCTATTAACCAAAACTGCAAAATTCACATTATGAATCTTAAAGAATTGACGGATGAGGATAAAGAAAAGTTGAAGAGACACGAGATTGAATTATCAGATGAAAATAATAAGATTGTTTAAATGAATAAACCATCAGAAAAGTTTTATGGGAAACAATTAGTGCAAGAATACGAAGACCTATTAAACTATTGCAAAGAGGACAACAGAGCTTTTCCAATTAACTGGTACAAGGTTATGGAAATATTGGAAACAAGAAAACTCCCAAGACATTGTTGGGGATATTATGACAGTTTAATTCTGGGTTATTGGCATCATTATAACGTTAGACAAAAAATTGAAAGATTTCATAAACAAATCCGATATGGAGCGTTTATGACACATAACTCCACTCATTTTAAAAAACTTAAAGATTTTTTAATGAATTTAAAAAAAGATGAATGGTCTTATAAATGGTTGGACTATTGGGATAATCAAGACACAGATCCATTTTATACAGGGAGACATAGATTAAGTTCATAATGAAAAAGCTCATCGCTAAATTTGATAAAAGAATGGGCATTAGCAAATTAGATGAACAGATACAAAAATTAGTTAAAAATTTTCCAGAGAATATGAGCGTTCTTATCAGATGCAAAATGACTTCAAAGCATATGGTTGCAATACTTGAAGAAAATCCTGATCAAAGTTCAGTAGATCGATGGGTATGGGATTTAGAAGAATTAAAAGATAAAATCGAAACATTGGGGAGAACAATTAATTGATGAACACAGCATTAACCATTATTGGTCTTTCAATGCTGATTTTTGTGATCGTTTTTTATTTAAAACGGGCTAAAGAAAAAAGAAAAGTTAGGAAAGTGCAAGAACAATTAGAAGAATCAAAGCACGTCACAGAAAAAGAAAAAATCAGAGTATATCTAGATGAAATAAACGAAGAGACGAGAAAAAAACATTAATGAAAAAACTACCTCTGTATATCTTTTTGGCTCTGATATTTTGCACCGTTAGTTTTGCAGATGAATTATTTGGGATAAAATTTGGAGATAATATAAATAATTATACAATTAAAAAAAAAATTTCTGATTCACTTTATTCTATCAAACCTAAAATTTTAAATGAAGATTTTTATGAATATCAGGTTCGTGTTACAAAAAAAAATATTATTGTTCAAGTCGATGCATTTACAAAGAAAAAATTTAAAACAAAGCTTGATTGTGCAATAAAACTAGATGTTTATACGAATGCAACACGCAAAAGACTAATCAAAAGTGGATACGATAAAATTTTTGAGCCTATAGAACCTCAACAATATGCATCTTATATTTCTATTTTTTTTGGAAAAGCAGAAAATGAACAAGATAATAATTGGCATACCAGATATAATTTATACTTAATGAATGATTGTCGAAAATTAAATGATCATTATCAAATAGAAATTCATTTAGGAGATAGAAGTTTAGCTTTAGGCGATGATAAGAAAGGCTTATAAATGACCTCAACAGGTTTGTCTTATAAAAAAGCTGACAAACTCATTCACGGTGCTGTTAAAAATTTAACCTGTATCCTTCCTCAGAAAAAAGAAGATTATCACGAGGAACAATACTATTACGTCTTTTGGGTTTCTCATATCAACAAAGCTCATGTTTCAATGCCTTTAACTTCGAATGTGATTAAGGAATATTTTAAAATTGAAGAAGAAACGTTTAAGAAAAAGCTCGGGAAAGATGATACCGTTTGTGATGAATGCAAAAAGGAATGTGACAGTGCTTTCTATGGCTTAGTGAGATACGGAGAGAAAGTTTGCGTCTCGTGTATTAAAAAAAATGAAGAAACTATTATTCCAGCATGAGAAAAAAGAAACAGAAACTTAGTTTTTTTCAATTTGGACAACGTGAACTTAGGGAAATAGCTATTGTTGGTGGTTTATTTGGTATTATAGGTTTAATTCAAACCAACGCTATTTATGAATTTATAATTGGAACTTCTTTTGTGTGGTTTATTTGTGTGATTTATTTTTTTGGTACGCTTTGGAGTTGGTTGAAATATTTGAAAGAAAAATGAAAAAACTTTTATCGATTATATATGATAATTCGACTGTATTTATAATTTTATATATTGTTGTTGGTTGGATTTATATATTTATATGGATGAATACAAAATATTGGGATCCCTCATATACTCTTTTGGATCAACCTAATTTATTTTGGGCTTCTGTTCCGCCCTGGATTGTTATTTCTTTAATATTTTTAAATTATAAAAGTGAGCTTAATCTTAATGAATTAATTGGAGGAAAGGTTTTGACCCAGGTTCTTGCTATTTTGGCTTTCTCATTTGTTTTAGTTTGGTGCATGTTTGGTATGATGCTTATTGGTTTTATTGTTTTTGGTTTTATTGCTATCATGTTAGGTTTTGGACATTAAACCTGATCGCACTCTTGTCGCAATCCAAATCAAATTTTAAGATTGATTAAGCTTCTTCGCTACATCCTCCACCTTTAAGTTATTATAAGTCCTAAGCAGCATCCTTGGATCCGAATGTCCCGCAATCATCATGGTTTCGGCAACGGACAGCTTCTTCTTCAGCATGAAATTGGTAAGCGATTGCTTCCTCAGATCATGGAAGTGTGCATCCTCTATTCCATAATGTCTGCAAAGTTTTCTCCATTGTTTCCCTAATCTGTCAGCAGATATATTAAATGGCAGTGAAGCATGTTTTAATATTTCCTGTGCCCTGGAGGTTAGAGGAATAGTCCGTGGTTTAGTTTTTGCCACAGGAATGAACAAAGTATTTCCATTAATGTGTTCAGGTTTAACCCTTAAAATTTCACCTTGTCGCATTCCTGTCTCCAATGCTATCTGAATGATAGTTCTTAGCTTGGGAGAGGCTCTATTACCTTTAATAAGTTTATCCAGCTCATGATCGGTAAATCGTCTGTTCCTTGGTTCGGGGTTTTTAGGCTTACTAATATATAGAATGGGGTTTTCTATTTTATATCCCCATTCTCTTTTTGCGACTGTGAACATGTGCGAAATAATTGCCAGTCGCCTTCTAACAGAGGAAGATTTTAAAGTTTTAAGAGCTCTGTCCCTGTATCGAGCCATAACACTGTTGTCGACAAAATTTAACTTATAATTAATAAAGCTTTCTTTGAGCAAGTAACTAATCAATTTAGTTTCCATCACCCTAGATCTTTTGTGAATTACAATTTCATCCTTGTATCTTTCCAAGCACTCTTTGAATAGGGGATAATGGTTCTTTTGAATATCATTATCCTCACGAAAAAACTTTAACTCAGTTTTTTTACCCCAAAGCTGTGCATCCTTTTTTATTAAGAATGTTTTAGTTGTTGTTGGTTTGCCTTTCATCCGAACTACACATTGCCACTTACCCAGCCGTCTTCTAATATAAGCCATAACTCACCTCCTATTTTGAGTACGAGCGTGAGTACAAGGAATTGTTATTGACCAATTATTGCTGTAATATTTGGGGAAGAGCTGGTTAGAGCAGTACACTCATAATGTATTGGTCCCAGGTTCGAATCCTGGCGGGCCCACCAGCTTTTTATTTCTTACTGTGTTTTTTTTTAAAATCTTTTTTTAGATCTTCATGGTCACCAATTGCAATATGATATTCACTTTTAGTTACATATTTTTCTAGAAAAGGAATAAGTATAAGAGGTATCAATCCACCAATAACAATACCCAAAGCAGCTGATCTTATATCTGGATCTAAAGTTGCAGCAACGTAATCTGCTATAACATGGGCAATAACAACTCCAAAAATACCTGCAATAAATCCATTGGAAACAATTTTAAGCAATCTATTGATGCTCCAACCAGTGTAATATCCAACAAGCATAATTCCTACATGGACTAAACCAAAAACAAAACCTCTCAATAAGATTTTGTCTTGCAACCAAACAATTTCTTCAATTAAATATTCCATATTCAACACATTCTGACAATTTTAAGAATGTTTTTTTAATTATTGATAAACTCTTTTAATTTACTGAATAAAGCATTTATATCACCATTATTGCTTTCGATGATAGAACTGAACTCTTCTTTTTGTGTTCTTGCTAAACTTAGTCCTTCAATAATTAAATCTCTTATTAAGGGTTTATCTGGGTCTTTAGTATAAACTCTCCAGTCAATTTTTACCTCAGCTCTTTTCTCAGTTGCAAGCAGTATACTTGATACAATGGTGTATTTTTCATTTTTTTTCTCAGCCGAAACTACATCTATTTTAGGTTCAGAATAATCAGTTAATCTAGATACAAACGTTTTTAAGAAATATTTCTTAAATAAAATTGTATATTTTTTTTTTTGTTCTTCAGTTAAATCTTTTCTATATGAACCTAGCGTATAAAAACCAACTCCATTTATGTCCACTGTAGCTAATGCTATTGCTGATAGTTTATCTGACTTATACTTATCAGAATTTGAATCAACTAATATTTCTTTAGCTTCATCTACTATTTCCTGAATAAACTGTTTTGGATCAGAGCTGTTTGCAAAAGCATTATTAAAGGATAGAAACAACACCAAAAAACTCAAACAAAAAATAAAAAAATTTCTTTTCATTATTTTTTTGATTTTAATTTGTGTCTATTTCTTCCCAGTCGCTTTCGTCTTGAGTCTCAATAATTGTGTCTGAATTGGATATTTTTTTATTTCGATTCTGCAGATATAAGCTTTTTATTGTTGCGTACAAATCAATTGAATTTTTTTCTAAACTATCAAAAGATTCAATATTCTTTGCTCTAAAATCTACAGATGATGTGCCTCTTGAAATCCAATAATCACTATCTTCAAACATTCCGTCAGCCATCATCGGATCACTTGCAGTCGTTATGTTGTACCATGGATCACCCCATAGGTTGGCGACAGTTCCTGTAATATCTCTAACTGTTGTTGGTCCCAAAATTGGTAATACAAAATAGCATCCGCTTCCTGTTCCCCAAACGCCTAAAGTTTGACCATAATCTTCCTTACCTTTGTCGGGGAATCCCATTTTTTCTGCGGGATCAAAAAAACCTAAAATTCCAACTGTAGTATTGATTGCAAATCTAGCAACTGTATTACCAGCTCCTGCAAAATCTCCTTGGAGAATATTATTCGGTATGGACAGGAGATGGGATATGTTGTTCATTACATTACTGCTACCGTTTCTAATCACCATAGGTAAAACTCGGTAACCTTTTGCGATCGGTTCAAAAATTGTAGCATCGACTGCTTGGTTAAATGAAAACATAGCTCTGCTAAAACCTTCAAAACATTCATTCGCGCTGCTTGGTGAAGATTTTTTTAATTTTTCACTTCCTGTTGAACCGCTAAAAGAACTACTAGTAAACACAAACAATATAAAAGCTGTAAGAGTAATTAGTTTTTTCATAAAATTTCCTTAATTTATACAGTCCTGATGATTGCTATATATATAAAAACTATACTAAGATAAATATTAAATTACGCAATATTATCTGTATTTTGAAACATTTTTTGTAGTAAAATAGTAATAAATTATGAATATGAAGCAATTTTCCCTAAATTTTGATAAAAAAAAAAGATCAAAAAAACAGATAAAATTAATAGTTTTTCATTATACAGGAATGCAATCTAGAGTTGCAGCACTTAAAAAACTTTTTGGTATAAAATCTAATGTAAGTTGTCATTATTTCATTGATGAAATTGGTCATATTACTAAAATTGTCCCAGAAGAGTTTTCTGCCTGGCATGCTGGAAAATCAAGTTGGAAAAATTTAAAATTTGTTAATAAATTCTCAATTGGAATTGAACTTGTTAATCCAGGACATGAATTTGGTTATCGCAAATTTTCAAAAAAACAAATTTATACTTTAAAAAAAATTTCAAAAAAATTAATATCCAAATACAATATTGTTAGTTCAAATATTGTAGGTCATTCTGATATTGCTCCCTTAAGAAAAAAAGATCCTGGTGAAAAGTTTCCATGGAAAGAGTTAGCAAATTCAAAAATTGGAATTTGGCATAACCTCAATTCTAGGAAATTAAAGAAATATAGAAGACAAAAAGTTAAAACAAATGAAAAAAAGTTTTTTTACAAATATATTAAAAACATTGGCTATAAAATCCGATATAATTTAAAAAAATCAATTTATGAAGACAAACTAATCAAAGCATTTCAAAGAAGATTTAGAAGTGAATATATTTCAGGAACAATTGATAAAGAGAGCTTAATGATTGCAAAAAACATAAGCTTATCAGTAAAAAATAGATCTTGATTAAATTTTATCATCTATTATTCTTCGAGGTACCAGATAGATGACCAGTCGCTTTTACATGTGTGTAAAAGAGGAAAGTCCGGGCTCTACAAAGACACGGTGCCAGATAACTTCTGGCGAGGGTGACCTCAGGGATAGTGCCACAGAAAATGAACCGCCTGATCAAGGCAAGGGTGAAAAGGTGTGGTAAGAGCACACCGGTTTTTTGGTAACAAAAAACGCATGGAAAACCCCACCGGGAGCAAGACCAAATAGAGATGGCGACGTTTTTAAATTTTAAAAACAAAAAATCGTCTTTGGTTAGCCATCAGGGTTGGTTGCTTGAGCCAAAAGAAGACTTTTGGCCTAGATAAATGACTAGTTTAAATGACAGAACCCGGCTTACAGTCTATCTGGCAAATTAAGTTATCAACGGTAAATTAATCTATACCTTTAATAATGTTATGCTTATGATTTGTATAGGATTGCTTTACGTTTTGCATTTTCAATTGGATTTTACATCGACTATAATTTTACATAACTCTAATTCTGCTATAAATTCTATAAAATTTCACATTTTTTAAGGTATTGACGTATAAGTTGAAAACCCATATGATCCCATGAATTCCCAAGGGAGGGGACATGGCACTTAAAAGGTTAAATCTGTTTTTAATTGTTGATTTTTTCCGAGGTGCTGCTGACTTAAAAAAATATGTTTCTATCAACACACGAAAACAAGCTAGACAAAAAAGGGAGGGTATCAGTGCCAGCCAGTTTTAGATCTTATTTAAGTAGCATGGGATACAACGGAGTAATTTGTTATGCTTCGTTTAATAATCCTTCAATCGAGGCTTGTCCGCAAAACAGAATAGAAAAACTTTCAGAATCTATAGATGCCTTGAATCCTTTTGAAGAAAAAAGGGATATTTTTGCAACCTCTGTTTTGGCTGGCAGTGTGCATCTACATTTTGACAGTGAAGGACGAGTTTCTATACCTAATAAATTGTTAGAACATGCAAAGATAAAAGAGGCAATGCTTTTTGTTGGGCAAGGAAAAACTTTTCAAATATGGGAACCTAAACTATTTGAAAAATTCAAAACACAAGCCAGGAAAAAAGCTAATTTAAGTAGAGCAAGTTTAAAATGGGAAAAACAATTTAACTAGGAGGGGAAATGACAATAAAAATTGATGTAGCAGAACTTAAAGAATTACATCCTAGAATATTGGTTCTTGGAGTTGGCGGAGCTGGTGGAAACGCAATTAATGGAATGATTGAATCAGGATTACAAGGTGTCGAATTTGTTGCAGTTAATACGGATGCACAAGATTTAAAAAAAAATAAAGCTAAAGCTAAGATTCAAATAGGGGTAAATTTGACAAGGGGTCTGGGTGCGGGAGCAAGAATAGATATTGGCCAAGCTGCCGCAGATGAATCTTTAAATGATATTATAAATTATCTTCAAGGATCTAATATGGTTTTTATAACAGCTGGCATGGGAGGTGGTACCGGAACAGGTGCAGCACATGTTATTGCTAGAGCAGCTAAAGAATTAAATATTTTGACTGTGGGAGTTGTCACGCTACCATTTTTATATGAAGGTCCTACCAGAATGCGAAGGGCTAATCATGGTTTGGAAGAAATAAGAAAGTACGTCGATACTATCATTGTAATTCCTAATCAAAACTTATTTAAAATAGCAAATGAAGAAACCACCTTTGAAGAATCTTTTGAATTGTCTAACAATGTTTTGAAACATGGTGTTCAAAGCATAACCGATTTAATGGTTAGACCAGGTCTTATCAATCTAGATTTTGCTGATGTTGAAAGTATTATGAAATGCATGGGTAAAGCAATGATGGGAACTGGAGAAGCCGAAGGGGAAAAGAGAGCAGCTCATTCAGCAGAACTTGCTTTAAATAATCCTTTGATTGATGAATATTCTTTAAAAGGTGCAAAGGGATTGTTAGTTAATATTACTGGTGGAAAAGATTTAAAACTTTTTGAAGTAGAAGAAGCTGTAAATAAGGTAAGAGCAGAAGTCGATCCAGAATGCGAAGTAATTATTGGTTCTATAACAGATACCTCTTTAGATGGTAAAATGAGAGTGTCAATTGTTGCTACTTCTTTGGATGGAATATCTCCAGAGGAAAAATCTGTTATTAGTATGGTGCATAGAATTCATGGGAGAAGTTCAGGCTATTCTAATCCCGCAATTACTCCACAACCTATTAATCCTATATCAACAAATAATTTTGGTAACACGAATACAATAGAGGGTGCTACTGCACTAAAAATGGATAACGAAACGCAGAAAGAGAGCGAAATAAAAGAACAAGAAAACTTGGATCAACAAGATCAGTATGTAGGTGAAATTTCATTAGATAGTGCTGCCTATTTTGAAAATAATGAAACAAATGATAGTGAAAAAAATCAGAAAGAAAATGAAATTTTTACAAAAGAAGATTCTGAAATAAATTCAGAAAATGTACCACAATTGTTTTCAGAAGATCAAAGCATTGATACATTCACACAAGAAATAAAACCCGAAAAAGAATCGGAAAGTTTAATTAATGAAGATGAAGAAGAAAACTATGAAATTCCGGCGTTTTTGAGGAAACAAAAAAATTAATGAATGAAAAATTGAATAATAATAATGAATGCCACCATGTCACTGGAAAAAATAAATCACTTTCCCGTGATGCTAGACCAGATCTTAAGCATTATTACCCCTCAACATGGTGGCACCTTTATTGATTGTACTTTTGGTGCTGGTGGATATTCAAAAGCAATATTAAAATATCCTAACACAAAGATAATTGCTCTGGATCGAGATCTATCAGTCAATCATTTTTCCAAGTCCTTAAAAAAAAAGTACGGAGATAGATTTAAATTTTATAGCGAAAAATTCAGTAATTTGGGTGCACATATAAAAAATGACATAAGTATTAAGGCTATTATTTTTGATCTTGGATTTTCATTAATGCAAGTAAAAAATTTAGACAGAGGTTTTTCATTTGAATCAAAGGGTCCACTTGACATGAGAATGGGCATCAACAGATTTAGTGCACATGATGTATTAAATAAGTTAGATGAAAGTGAAATTTCAACAATACTCAAATATTTTGGGGAAGAAAAGGATCATAGAAAAATAGCTTTTCAGGTAATTAAGGTAAGAAAAAATAAAAGAATATTAGACACGAATGATTTTATAAAAATAATAAAAAGTATTAAGAAAAATAATAATTTTACCAAAAAAAATGTTGCTACAAAATCGCTTCAGGCAATAAGAATTTTTGTAAACAGTGAAGTAAGTGAATTAATTAAAGGACTTATTGAAGCAACAAAATTATTAAATCCAGGAGCTATATTAATTGTGATCAGTTTTCATTCACTAGAAGATAAAATAGTAAAATATTTTTTTAGAACATATTCTGAAAAAAGTAATAATCCTTCAAGATATTTACCAAAATTGAATAAGACAGATATAAGACTTTTCGATTGTCCAACAAAAAAAATTATAAGTCCATCAGAAAAAGAAGTATTGATCAATTTTCCTTCTAGGTCAGCAAAACTACGTTATGGATTAAGAAACAACAAAAAATTTTTTTTCCCTAAAGAATTAACAGAAAAATTTAAACATTATTTGGAGATAGAAAGAATAGGCTCGTACTTATGAGAAATATATTAATATTAATGATCTTGATTTCAGGCTTAATTGTAACTTCTTTTATAAAAAACAAAAGTAGATTATTAGAAAAAGAATTAACAAAATTAAATAATGAAATAATTGTTTTAAATTCCAACATAGCTGAAGCAACTTTAGATTATGAGTATTTAACAACACCTAAGAATATATCGTTTTTGGCGAGCAATTTCCTCGATGAATATTTTTCATATTATAAAAGTTACCAAATTGATCATTTAAATGTACAAAAAAATGATTCATTCAACTTAAATAAGCCAATGAAACATGAGGATTTTGATCAATTAGTCTTAAAAAAAACAATTAATAAAGATTCATATATTAAAAAAACAATTAATAAAGATTCATATATTGCAAAAGAAATTAACTATAAACAGTTATTTATTAAAAAAGAAATCAATAATAAAAAAAAAAGTAAATCTCAAAATATAATTGATTCAGAAAAAACCAAAAAATGGACAGTACTACAAATGATTAAGGCAATCTTTGGTATCCCTATAGTGCCATTAAAGTAATTTTTTATGAAAAAAAAAAAAGGAAAAAAAAATAATCTAGGCAATCATCCTCTTTGGAGAAGCAGGGGTTTTTACTTTGAAGATTATGAAAGCCAAGAGTATAAAGGACAGTCAAAATATCCCAAAGTTAAAATTTCTTTAAACAGAGTATCGTTTATTTTTTTTATTTTTCTATTTGTTGGTTTAGTATTTGGATCCAAAATCATTTATTTGGCTTTAATAAAAAAAGACAACTATTTCACAAATAAATTGATCCCAACATCAGTGTTAAATAGACAAGATATTGTAGATAGAAATAATAATTTATTAGCTAGAAATGTGCAATTGTATTCAGCGGCAATTAGACCTCAGTTGATTAATAATAAAGGCAGACTATTAATTAATTTGAGATTGATTTTTCCAAATATAAACGTAAACACGATTGAAAAAAAAATAGAAAAAAAAAAGTTTTTTTATTTAAAAAAAAGATTAAATAAATCAGAATGGGAACAATTATGGTTGTTGGGAGATAAATCTATTGTTTTAAATAAAAAACAGTTTAGAGTGTATCCTCAGGAATCTCTTTTTAGTCATGTATTGGGTCAAATAGATGATGATAATTTAGGTATATCAGGATTAGAAAAGTCATTTAATCAACAATTAACACACTCTAAAAGTCCACTAATTTTATCATTAGATTCCAATTTACAGCACATTATTAGAGAAGAATTAATAGTCGGAAATAAAATATTTCAAACGTTAGGTAGTGCAGCATTGCTTATGAACATTAATAATGGTGAAATTTTATCTTTAGTCTCACTTCCTGATTTTAATTTAAATGAGAGAATGAATATAAACGATCCAATTTATTTAAATAAAATTACAAAAGGAGTTTATGAATTAGGTTCGGTTTTCAAAACATTTACTATTGCCGCAGCTTTAGAATCTAAATTGATAAATCCAAATACAATATTTAATGATTTAAAAAGCCAAATAATTTGTGGAGGAATGCCGATTTCAGAGCATGATAAATTACCAAAAGATTTAACCGCTGAAGAAATTTTAGTTAGATCATCCAATATTGGTGCAATTAGAGTAGCGCAAAAAATTGGTGTCAAAAATTATAGAGATTTTCTAAATTCTTTAGAACTTTTTGAAAAAATTAACTTTGAGTTAGAAGAAGTAGGTACACCAATTCCATTTAAATGGAAAAAATGCACACTTGAAACTGCATCATTTGGACATGGAATAACTACTACACCTTTACAACTTGCAAAAGCTTATGCAATTATTGGTAATGGTGGATACAAAATAAATCCAACTATTTTGATCAATAAAAACGGCCAATTACAAAATAAAAAAAAAATTATATCATCAAAAACAAGCAATATAATTAATTCAATGTTAAGAAAGGTAGTTTCAAATAAAAAAGGAACAGCATCATTTGCTGATAAAAAGGGATATGATATAGGAGGCAAAACGGGTACAGCACCTAAAGCAATTAATGGAGTTTATAGTAAAGAAAAAAAAATAAATACTTTTGTATCTTTGTTTCCAATCAGCAAGCCAATATATGTGTTACTTGTAATGTTAGATGAACCAAAGTCTGCTCCAGATTTTGTTTATGAATTCTCAAGCGGATATAAACTCACAGGAGAAACACGTAATACTTCTGGATGGAATACAGTTATCGTAGCAGGTAATATTATTGAAAAAATAGGTCCAATTTTAGCCACAAATAATTTACAAGCTTCCAATAAATTTTAAATGTTTTTAGGCGAGCTACTTAAATCCGTAGGAAAGCAATATCGAAAAATATATGTAAATGGTATCTGTTTCGATAGTAGAAAAGCAAAAAGAAATGATATTTTTTTTGCAATTGATGGAAACAAAACATCGGGAACAAAATTTATTCAAGATGCAATCTCAAAAGGTGTATCAATAGTTGTTGGTAATAAAAGAATTAAATTTAATAATTCTAAAATTCCCATATTAAAAGTACATGACGTAAGAAAAAGTTTATCAGAATCTTGTTCAAATTTTTATAAAAAAAAACCTATATCTATTGTTGCGGTAACTGGCACTAACGGCAAAACTTCAGTTGCTAATTTTTTTTTTCAATTATTTAAATTAAACGGAATACTGGCCGGTTCGATAGGTACTTTAGGTGTAGAAACAAATTTATATAAAAAAACAACTCAACTAACATCACCAGATTCACTGTATCTACACAAAAATCTTTCTGAATTTAAAAAAAAAAAAATTGATGTTGTGATATTAGAAGCATCTAGTCATGGTCTTGATCAAAAAAGACTAGAATATATTAATTTTAATGCTGCAGCATTTACTAATTTAAGTAGAGATCATTTGGATTATCACAAAAATATGAGTCGTTATTTAAATTCAAAACTTTATTTATTTAGCAATTTGTTACCTCCAAAAACATGCTGTATTACAGATATAACTAATACCTTTTTAAAAAAATTAGAAAAAATAGGTAAAAAAAAAAAAATCAAAATTAATTCCATTGGTTATAATTGTGGTAACTTAAAAATATTAAGTCAAAAACTTAAGAATAATTTTCAGGAAGTTGAATTTTTTTATAAGAACAAAATATATAAGTTTCAAACTTATCTATATGGACAATATCAAATTAAAAACTTGTTTTTTGCTATTCTCTTGGCAGAAAAATGTGGCCTAAGTATTAAGAAATCGTTAAGCAAAGTAAAATATGTTAGACCCGCAAAAGGTAGATTTGATTGCATCAAAAAATTGAAAAATCATTCAAGAATATTCGTTGATTTTGCTCATACACCAGATGCTTTAGAAAGAGTCTTACAAAATTTAAAATTTCAATTTAATAAAAATATTTTTATTGTTTTTGGTTGTGGGGGAGATCGAGACAAAGGTAAAAGATCTATTATGGGTAATATAGCAAGCAAGTATTGTAAAAAAATTTATCTAACAAATGATAATCCTAGATATGAAAATCCAAAAGACATAAGACAATCAATAATAAAAGGAATTAAAATAGATTTTAATGAAATAGAAAATAGGAAACTTGCAATTCATACGGCAATTCAGGAACTTGGTTATAACGAAATCCTGCTAGTAGCTGGTAAAGGTCATGAACAATATCAAGATTTTGGCTCAAAAAAAATTCGTTTTTCAGACGAGAAAGTAATTAAAAATTTTTTAAAATTTAAAAAAAAACAAACCGAAAGTAATAAATGGTATTTAAGCATTGCATCTAAAACATTTGCAAATCATAATTGTTTTAATTTTAAAGATGTTTGCATAGATTCAAAAAAAACTTCTTCAAAATCTTTATTTTTTGCTATCAAAGGAAAAAAAAAAGATGGGCATGATTTTGTTAAAGAAGCCTTTGCAAAAGGAGCTACAAGAGCTGTTGTTCAGAAACCAATAAAGGGAATAAATTTAAAAAAATTGATTCAAGTACCAAATACATTAATTGCACTTAATGATCTTGCCAATGTAACAAGACAACACACTAGTGCTAAAATTATTGGAATTACAGGAAGTTCTGGGAAAACAACGTTAAAAGATATGACAACCTTTATTCTAAAAAAATTTGGTCACACTTCATATTCACAGTATTCATTTAACAATCATTATGGCGTTCCTCTAAGTTTATCTAATATGAAAGAAAGATCCGATTTTGGAGTGTTTGAGTTAGGCATGAATAAAAAAGGTGAAATCAATGCACTTTCAAAAATATTAAAACCGAATGTTGCTATTATAACCAATATTTCTTCTGCACATTTAGAGAATTTCAAAAATATAAAAGAAATTGCAGAGACTAAAAGTGAAATTATAAATCATTTAATTCCTGGAGGGACTCTAATTTTGAATAGAGATGATAAATTTTTCAATTATATTTTTCATAAAGCTCAAAACAACAATATTCAAATTAAATCTTTTGGTTTAAATAGAAATGCTGATTTGCATTTAAAAAATATAAAAAAAGTTAACAATATTTATGAAGCAGTAGTTTCGTATAATAATAAAAACTATCGGTTTAATACCAGCTATAGCAATAGTACATATATTCAAAATTTTCTTTCAACATGTCTAATTACATTTGTTTTAAATTTAGATATATCGAATAAAAAAAATATATTTATGAATTTTAAAATTCCACAAGGGCGTGGAGATATCAGTAAAGTTAGTGTGTTTAACAAAAATTTTTATTTATTTGATGAAAGCTATAATGCCAATCCACATTCTATGATGCTTGCTATAAATCATTTAAATACTATAGATAAAAAAAATGCTAAAAAAATTCTTTTAATAGGAGATATGCTAGAGTTAGGGAAAAAAACCAAACTTTTTCACCAAAATATAGCCAAATATATCAATAATAGTGACATTGATAAAATTTTTGTGATTGGTAAATCAATATTGGAGACTTACAGATTTGTAATAAAAAGTAAAAAGGGAAAAATATTAAATACAATTAACGATATTAGAGGTTTAATAAAAAATTTTATCAATAATAATGATGTTTTAATGATAAAAGGCTCAAATGCAACCGGTTTAAATGATTTTAGCAAAAAACTTAAAAGGAGAAATTAATTAATGCTTTATAGTTTTTTAACATCTCTTATAGACCAATTTTCTTTTTTGAATGTATTTAGATATTTAACTTTTAGAACGGGATTATCATTAATGTCATCTTTAATTATTGTATTTCTTATTGGTGGCCCATTTATAAAATATTTTTCTCAAAAAAAAATTACTGGACCTATTAGAGATGATGGACCAATTGATCATATAATTAATAAAGTTGGAACTCCTACAATGGGAGGAGTGGTGATCTTAATAGCAATGTTAACAAGTACCATATTATGGGCAGATTTGAAAAATTCTTATATTTGGTTTTTAATATTTGTTGCCAGTGGTTTTGGAATTTTGGGAGCAACTGATGATTTCTTAAAAATTAGAAATCATAATTCATCTGGTCTTTCTCCAAAACTAAAATTCACTTTACAAATAGTTATAGCTTTTATTGCGGTATTTCTTTTAAATAAATTTGCAGATCATTCACATTTAAAAAATTTATATTTCCCATTTTTTAAAAATTTAATTTTAAATTTAGGAATTTTCTTTATTCCTTTTTATATATTTGTAATTATTGCTTCATCAAATGCTGTAAATTTAACCGATGGATTAGATGGTTTGGCGACTGTTCCTGTGATTTTGGTAGGAACTTCTTTTGCATTGATTTGTTATGTCGCTGGAAATGCAGTTTTTTCAAGTTATCTTCAAATACCTTATATTGAAAATCTTGGAGAAGTCTCAATATTTTGTGGTGCTATTTGTGGCGCTTGTCTTGGATTTTTATGGTATAACGCGCCTCCAGCAAAAATTTTTATGGGTGATACTGGATCACTATCTCTTGGAGCTTCACTTGGTGCAGTTAGTATTGTTTCAAAGCATGAAATTGTACTAGCAATTATTGGTGGCTTGTTTGTGCTTGAAACGGCTTCAGTGATAATTCAAGTTCTATCTTTTAAAATAACTGGAAAAAGAATTTTCCAAATGGCACCATTGCATCATCATTTTGAGAAAAAAGGATGGGCAGAGTCGACTGTTGTAATTAGGTTTTGGATTATTTCAATAATTTTAGCTTTGATTGGCTTAGCAACACTAAAATTAAGATAATGCAAGATTTTAAATCAATGTTTTCAAATAAAAGATTTTTAATCTATGGACTTGCACAAAGCGGATTAGCAACAGCTGAATTTTTAAAAAAAAAAAAATCTATATTTTATTGTTGGGATGACAATATTTTGGTGCGAAATAATATTAAAAAAAAAAATTTACTTAATACTAGAAAAAACATAGAGGATAATTTTTTTGACTTTATTATAGTTAGCCCAGGTATTAATATTAGGCAATGCTATTTAAAGAAATTTTTAAATAGAAATAAAAATAAAATAATTACCGATCTAGATGTTTTTTCTGATTACAATAAAACTAATCAAGTTATTTCAGTTACTGGTACAAATGGTAAATCAACAACTTGTAAGTTGCTAGATACTGTTTTTAAAAAAGCAGGCTATAATACTCAACTTGTAGGCAACATAGGCAAGCCAATTTTGTCCGTTAAAAAATTAAATAAAAAAACGATTTTTATTGTAGAAGTTTCATCTTATCAACTTGAATATACGCAATACTTCAAATCCAACCATGCGATAATACTTAATATATCCACAGATCATATAGAAAGGCATACCACAATGAATAATTATATTAACGCGAAAAAAAAAATTTTAAGTTTTCAATCACTCAACGATCATTCGTATTTAAATTTAAATAATAAATTTACAAAAAAAATAATCGATAATTTTAAAAAAAACAAATTTGTTTCACAAATGCATAAGATTGATAGATTAAAAGAAAATAAAATTTTAAAAAAAATAAAAAATAAATATTTATTATCACAAAATAATATAGAAAATATTTCTTTCGTCATTAAAATAGCGAATAATTTTAAAATAAGATTAAAGGTTATTTTAAAAGCTTTAAATAAATTTAAAGGTTTACCTCATAGACAAGAGAAATGCTTACAAAGCAATAAAGTTGTCTGCATTAATGATTCAAAAGCAACAAATTTTGTGTCATCCTTGCAATCACTGAAAAGTTACAAAAATATATTTTGGATTGTTGGTGGACTACCTAAAATAGGTGATAAATTTTTTTTTAATAAAATTCAGAAAAATATTATTAAAGCTTACATTATTGGAAGAGATACGAATTTTTTCAAGAAGCAATTAAGAAATAAAATTGATTTTATAGTAGTAAATAATTTAAGGAATGCTTTATTAAAAATTGTAAATGACATAAAACAAATGCAAATCTTGAATAATTCATCAAAAAATAAATATACAATTCTATTCAGTCCTGCCGCTGCATCTTTTGATCAATTTAGAAATTTTGAAGATAGAGGAAATAAATTTAAAAAACTTATTTATAGGGCAAGATCAAATATTTATTAAAATATGTTTGACTTCAGAAGAGAAAATAAAAGTTTATTAGCAAGTTGGTTGAGAAGTACAGATAAGACAATATTATCCATAATTTTATTATTTTTTTTTCTTGGCTTATTTTTTTCATTTTCTTCTACATCATCTGTTATTGGCGAAAAATTAAATAAGGAAAGTTATTTTTTCTTTTTAAAACATTTAACATTTGTTTGTATTGCGTTAATAATTGTCTTTTTTATTTCTTTACAAAAAAGGGAAATAATTAAAAGATATATTCCATATTTTTTTTTTATATCTCTTTTATTATTATTTTTGATTCCCTTTATTGGAATTGAAATAAGAGGTGCAAAAAGATGGTTAGATCTACCTTTTTTACCAAGATTTCAGCCTATTGAAATATTAAAACCTTTTTTTGTTCTTATAACAGCGCAAATTGTATCTTCGCACATAATTCATAATTTATACAGAAAATATCTTTATACATTAATTTTATTATTAATTGTATTGTTTCTTTTAATTATTCAACCAGATTTAGGTCAAACTTTTTTGTTATTTTTATCTTGGTTAATTATGATTTTTTCATCAGGAATGAATTTTATAATCTTAGGAATATTATTCCCGGTTTGTATTGTAATCATTTTTTCAATAATTTTTATTTTTCCAAATAAATTTGGATATATTTTAATTAGATTGAAATCGTTTGCTTATCCATCTCAAGGAGACAATTATCAATCTGAGAGAGCATTAGAAGCAGTAATGAATGGTGGTTTTACTGGTAGAGGTTTAGGCGAAGGAGTATTGAAAGATAAAGTACCTGAAGCTCATACGGATTATATATTTGCTGTAATCTCAGAAGAATTTGGTGTGGTGTTAACACTGTTAATAATTATAATTTTCTTATTTTTTTCTTATAAAGTTTTAAATAAATTATTAAATGAAAAAGATGAATACGTTAAACTTGTCTTGGTTGGTTTAATTTCGATTTTATTGATTCAAACATTTATTCACATTGGCGTTAATATCGGATTTTTGCCAACAACGGGGATGACCCTTCCTTTTTTGAGTTATGGAGGATCATCGATTGTTAGTAGTTCGTTAATTGCAGGTTTAATTTTAAATTTAACTAAAAAAATTCCATTGATCCAAAAAAATTTATGAAAAAAAAAATTATTTTTTGTGGTGGTGGTACAGGAGGGCACGTTTTTCCTTCCGTTACTTTATCTAATTATTTTGCGAAAAAAAAATATGAAACAATACTTTTGATAGACAAAAGAGGAATAAAATATTTAAGTTCGGATTTTTTAATATACAAGAAGTTAGATGTAGCTCCATATCATCAAGGAATTCTAAATAAAATTTTTTTTTACCTAAAATTAACAAAAGCCTTTTTTAAATCTTTTTCTTTATTAAGGAAAGAAAGACCGAATATTGTTTTTGGTTTTGGAGGATATATTATATTTCCTATTTGCTTGGCAGCAAAATTACTTAATATTAAAATTGTTTTATATGAATCCAATAATGTTTTGGGTAAATCAAATAAATTTTTTGTTCGTTTTTGTGAGAAACTTTTTACAAACTCGGAAAATGTCATAAATCTTCCAAAAAAATATTCAACTAAATGTATTAAAGTTGGAAATGTTCTTAGAGAAGAAATAATTAAATATAAATTACATAAAAAAGATTATTCAAATCAAACAAAGAAAATTATTATTTTAGGTGGTAGTCAAGGTGCCGAAATATTTGGAAGTATTATACCTCATGTAATATTAGATTTAACTAGAAAATATAAAATAAATGTTATTCAACAGGTAATTCCCAAACATGTAAATGAAATTCGAAACATTTATGACAAAAATAAAATTGAAAATTATGTTTTTAGTTTTCATCAGAATATTCTTAAATTGATATCAAAAGCAGATTTTGCAATTTCAAGATGTGGAGCATCTACTCTTGGTGAACTTCATTTTTTGGGAGTCCCGTTTGTTGCTATTCCTTATCCATTTGCCACAGATAATCACCAATATCAGAATGCAGTTTACTATGAAAATATGGGATGTTGTTGGATATTAAATCAAAAAAAATTAACATCCCATAGTTTAAAAGAAATGTTAATAAAAATATTAGATAATAATATTGAATTAAATTTAAAAAGAAAAAATATGCTTAACAATTACAGTGGAAATAACTTTATGAAAATAGAAAAAGCAATAGAGAAATTAATTTAAATGCAAATTAACATAGCTAGCAAAGAAGTAATCCATTTTGTTGGAATAGGTGGAATTGGAATGAGCGGATTAGCTCACATAATGCACAATATGGGTTTTGGGATACAAGGAAGTGATGTAAGTCAAAACAAGAATATAGATCGCTTAAAAAAATTTGGCATAAAAATTTATATCGGCCACAAAAGACAAAATATAAAAAATGTTACTATGCTAGTTATTTCTGCGGCAATTAAAAAAAATAATATTGAGTATTTTTTTGCAAAAAAAAAAAGACTACCTATTTTTAAACGTGGAGATATGCTCGCAAATATTGTTTCATTGAAAAAAAATATTGTTGTTACGGGATCACATGGAAAAACTACTACTACATCTTTAATATCAAATATCTTGTATGCTGCTAAGTTAGATCCAACAATAATTAATGGTGGTGTAATAAATTTTTTGAAAAATTCTGCTAAATTAGGAAAAAGTGATTGGAGTGTACTCGAGTCCGATGAATCAGATGGAAGTTTTTTAAAAATACCATCAACTTACTCAGTGGTAACAAATATTGATAGAGAACACCTAGATTATTATAAACAGTTAAAAAAATTACAAGAATCGTTTCAATTGTTTGTAGAGAGAACCCCCTCTTTTGGAAAATCAATTATTTGTAAAGATGATTATTATAACAGGATATTAATTAAAAATTTAAAAACAAAAAATTATTTAACTTACGGATTTAATAAAGATACTAATTTTCAAATAAGCAACGTTAGAAAAAGAAAAGTTAATTCAAAATTTAATATTAAATTGAACCTGGCTGGAAAAAATCAAATCTATCATAGGAATTTTCAAATACCATTACTTGGAGATCATAATATAAGAAATGCCACGGCAGCAATAGCAGTTTCATTATATTTGGGTATAAGAATTAATATAATAAAAAAAGCATTAAAAAATTTTAAAGGTGTTCAACGTCGTTTTAATAAAATTTTTTCCTATAACAAAATTGATTTTTACGACGATTATGCACATCATCCAACGGAAATCCAAGCATTGTTGGCCGGCATAAAATCGGTATATAGTACTAGAAAAATTATATCTGTATTTCAACCTCACAGATTTTCAAGAATAAAGTTATTAAAAAGAGAGTTTGCGGAGGGATTTAAACTTTGTGACGAAGTTGTTTTATGCCCAATTTATCCCGCTGGAGAGAAAATTAATAAAAATTTTAATTATCATTCATTTGGAAAATTAATTGCGAAAAAGTCAAAAGTTACCGTAATTATATTGAAATCTGAAATTGATTTATTAAATTATTTTAAAAAAAATCTTTTTGATAATGAGCTAGTAGTATGCATGGGCGCTGGAAGTATATCTAATTGGATTAGAAATATATCAAACAAGTTATGAATATACAAAAACAAGTTCAGGATATATCAAAAAAAATATCAGGAAAAATTTTTTATGAACATGACATGAAATACTTAAATTGGTTTAATTTAGGGGGACCGGCAAAAATTTTTTTTAAACCAAACACATTAAATGAATTAATTATTTTTTTAAAGGAATTTTCAAATACTTTACCCATTAAGGTTCTTGGAGTTGGATCGAATACATTAATTAGAGATGGTGGATATGATGGAGTAATTATTAAACTTGGAAAAAATTTTGCACACTTATCTAAACTTAACGACAATAAAATAATCGCCGGCACATCTGTGTTAGATAAGCATTTATCTAATTTTGCACTAGAAAACTCTATTACTGGGCTTGAATTTTTCTTTTGTATTCCTGGATCAATAGGTGGTGCAATAAAAATGAATTCTGGATGTTATGATTGTGATGTTGAAAAGTGTCTTGTTTCAATTCAGGCTATAAATTGTGATGGGATAGTAAAATCAATAAAAGCAGAAAAAATTAATTTTTTTTATCGTGGATCAGACTTATCAGAAAATTTGATTTTTTTAAGTGCAACTTTTAAAGGCGAGAAGCATAATAGTAAAGCAATTAAAGAGACAATGAAAAAACTTGCTGCAATTAAACAAAAATCACAACCATCTGGAATTAAGACTTGCGGTAGTACTTTTAAAAATCCAATTGGGCAAACACAAAAAAAAGCCTGGGAATTAATTAAGGAAGCAAAATGCGAAAATATGAAATTTGGTGGTGCTTCTATTTCTGAAAAACACAGCAATTTTTTTGTTAATGAAAATTATGCAACTTCAAATAATATGGAAAATTTAATTCACCAAGTTAAAGAAAAAGTTTTTGATGCTACTGGAATAAAACTTGAATTAGAATTACAGATTATTGGTAAAAAAAAATGAAAAAAACAATTTTAGTATTAATGGGAGGTATTTCAGAAGAAAGAGAAATTAGTATTTTATCAGGAAAAGCATGTGTAAAAGCATTAAAAAAAAAAAAATATAAAGTAAAAGTTTTAGATCCAAAGGGAAATTTTACTTATGAAATTAGAAAAATAAAGCCAGCAGTAGTATTTAATGCATTGCACGGTCGTTTCGGTGAGGATGGTTATGCACAAAGCATTTTGGAAGCAGAAAAAGTAAAGTACACTCACTCTGGAGTACTTTCTTCGAGTATAGCAATTGATAAAGAAATTTCTAAAAGAATATTTATTGATAAAAAAATTCATACCCCTAAATTTTTTATTTATCAAAATAATAAAAACTTGAAAATTCGTTATTTAATTAGAAAATCAAAAATTAGTTTTCCCATAGTCATCAAACCAATTAATGAAGGTTCAAGTATAGGTGTTTATATTTGTACAAAAAAAAATTTAGACAAAAATTTAAAAAAATTAAAAAAATATAACAGAATATTAGTTGAGGAATATATTCCTGGAAAAGAAATACAGGTTGCCATAATGAATAAAAAACCTTTAGGTGCTATAGAACTTAGACCTAGAAGGAAATTTTATGATTACTATGCAAAATATTCAAATAAGGCAAAAACCAAACATATAATGCCCGCCGCTCTTGAGCCTCACAAATATAAAGAAGTTTTGAGAATTGCAAGAAAAGCTCATATAGCGTTGGGTTGTAAAGGAATCACAAGAAGTGACTTTAGGTATTACAAAAGAAAATTTTTCTTGTTAGAAGTTAATACACAACCAGGAATGACAAATCTTTCTTTAGTTCCAGAAATAGCAGCCTATAGAAATATTAAATTTGAAGATTTGATTGAATGGATGGTTAAAGATGCTAGCTATAATAGGTAATAAAAAAATCAAAATAATATTTTATATTTTTGTATTTATTTTTTTATCAACTATAAGTTTTTTCGAAGGCACGAAGATTTTTGGTGATAAAGTTTTTTTCAAACTAAATAAAATTGAAATATATGGTTGTGAAAAAATTGATCCTATCTCAATTCAGCTTGAATTAAGTAGTTTAATAGGAAAAAATTTACTACTAATTAAAACTGAAGATATCGAAGATGTTGTAAAAAAAAATAAATTAATTCAGGGATATACCATTCAAAAAAAATATCCAAATACAATTAATATAAAATTGAAGGAAGCTAATTTTGTTGCAAAATTGGTTAAAGATAAAAAAAAATATTTTTTGACAGATAATAATAATCTTATTCCTTTTAACGATTATTCAATTGATCAAAATCTACCAAACGTTTATGGAAAGAACGCAGAACATTATTTCAATGATTTTCAAAAATTACTTAAATTAAACGAATTTAATTTAGACATCATATCAAGTTATTACTTTTTTCAAATTAACAGATGGGATTTGATTATAAATAATCAGAAAACTATAAAATTTCCTTCAAAAGATCTAAAAAAAGCTATAAGAGTGGCAAATAAACTTTTAAATAACAAAGATTTTAATCATTACTCTGTTATAGATTTAAGAATTAATAATAAAATTATTACTCAATAGTGGAAAATAAAAATATTATTGCTGTAATTGAATTAGGAACGTTCAATCTTAAATGTGCTATCTTTTCATTTGATCATGATGGCATACCTCATCTTGCTGGTTTTTCTAAAAAAAAAACAAAAGGTATACATAATTCGATAATCATTAATATTAATCATGCAATAGATTCAGTCCAAGCATGCATAGCTGAAGCAGAAAAAAAATCAAAAATCAATTTGAATACAATAAATGTATTGATTGATCCTACTGAAATTATTACTACCAGATTGACTAAATCTAAAAAAATCAATGGAACCAAGTTAGAAAAAAATGATGTAAGTTTTCTTTTAAAGGAAGCAAAAAAACAGGTTGAGTTGAACAACTCTAGATTATCAAATATCCATATATTTAATTATAAGTATTTTGTTGATAATAAATTTTTTAGAGATTTCCCTTTTAATATTTATGCAGACCAATTTAGTCAGGAGAATGTTTTTTTGAGTGTTCCAAAAAATGTTTTAAAAAATATTTATGAAGTTTTCCATGCTTGTGATATTGAAATTGACAAATTTATTTCTTGTTCTTATGCACTTGGTATTTGTTGTTTTACCCAAGATCAAATTGACTATGGGTGTGGCGTAGTTGATATTGGATATGAGAAAACTTCTCTAGCATTGTTTAAAGATTCATCATTGATACATGTTTCTTCTTTTCCAATTGGATCAAATCATATCACAAAAGATATTGCTCGAGGTTGTTATTTATCAGAAGTTGAATCAGAGATAATTAAAAAAGATATATCGATAATAAATAATTTGGATATAGAATTAAATGCAAATGAATTTTTGTCAAATAATTATTTTTCTAAAACAAAATTTAGAAAAATTTCGTCTAAATTTATTAAAGATATCATCTCAGCAAGATTAGATGAAATTTTAAATAAAGTTTTTAAAGAAATAAATTTCTTACAAACTAACAGCATCAATCAAAATTTAATTTTTACCGGTGAAGGTTCTAGATTAAATGATTTAAAAAAAATAATTGAAATTAAGTATCAAAGTCACATTTTTGATATGAATTTTGATAATTTCAAATCCAATGGCCATTTAGATAGAGAGTTATTGGCTTGTCACGGTGCAATCAAGATTTTAACAGAAGGTTTTGTTTCGGAAGCAATTGCTATACCAAATAAGAGTCGAAAGAATAAAAGTGGCTTTTTTACTAGAATATTTAACATTTTTGGTTAAGTTTTCTTCTGTATTTTACTGAAACAATTGTTGTTTTTTATAAACAACTTTTGAGAGTTATAAAATCTATATGTCAGAGTTTTATCAAAAAACAATTAAACGCAAAATTCAATTAAAGGGTGTTGGTTTACATAATGGAAAAAAAGTAACGATGAACCTTATTCCCGCTGCTCCAAATCATGGAATAATTTTTAAAAGAACCGATTTAAAAACCAAAAATTTAATTCGGGCAACCTTTGATAATGTTAGTAAAGCTGTACTTTGCACGAATATTGAAAATGAATTTGGGGCGTCTGTCTCAACAATCGAACATTTAATGGGAGCTCTATATGGAGAAGCAATTGATAATTTACTTGTTGAACTTAATTCAAGCGAGGTTCCTATTATGGATGGTTCCGCTAAAGAATTTATTAAGCAAATTAGAGAAGTTGGAACTAAAAAATATGATACATTAAAAAGATTTATCAAAGTTTTAAAAAAATGTGAATTGACTAAGAATGAGAAATTTATATCAATTGAACCTTATGAAAATGATTTGTTAATTGATTTTGAGATTGTGTATAAAAATAATCATTTCATTAATAAACAAAGAAATTTAGTCAACTTATCTAGTGATGATCTTAATCCGGTTTATAATTCAAGAACTTTTTGTTTGTTTGAAGATGTAGAAAAAATTAGGCAGCAAGGGCTTGGAAAAGGTGGAACTCTTAAAAACGTTGTTGTTGTCAAAGACAATAAAGTTCTTAATGAGGAAGGATTGAGATATAAAAATGAATTTGTAATGCACAAAATTTTAGATTGTATGGGTGATTTAATGTTAGCTAATTATAAAATTTTGGGTAGAGTACGATGTAGTCAAGGAGGTCACCAACTAACTAACGAATTATTAAAAGAATTTTTATCAGACAATCAATACTTTTCGATAGTAGAGTTTAAAGAGCAAAAATTACCGAATAGTCAATTTTATAACAGACCTGTAGCTGTAAGCGCATAAATTCAAGTCTATTTTAAATTCAAAGAAAATTTGATAATCTCAATGATTGATGTCTAAACATATTATTTATTTATTAATCTCTTTAATTCTCGTTGTCTCTTGCGTAAAGGATAACAGCAAGATTGAAACGGTCGAATCTAATATACATGATATCGAAGGAGAAATGATTGCTGCTTACAAAGAAGGAATGAAGTCATTAGAAGAAGGGGATGCACTTTATGCATCAAAAAAATTTGATGAAGCGGAAATCCTTTTTCCCCAATCAATTTGGGCTCCCAAAGCATCTTTAATGTCTGCTTACTCACTATACTCTCAAAATTATTATGAAGATGCTATATTTAGTTTAGAACGTCATATCAAGAGGTATCCTAAAGATAAAAATTTAGTTTACGCACATTACTTGATTGGAATTTGTTATTTTGAACAGTTATTTAACGAAAAAAAAGATTTAAGGCCTCTAGTCTTGGCACGTGAAAAATTTAAGTACATTTTAAATTATTATCCTAATACAGACTATGCAATCGATGCTAAATGGAAAATAGGATTGATCGTTGATCAAATGGCAGCAAAAGAAATGTATATTGGACGATATTATATGAAAAATGAAAAATGGATTGCAGCAATAAATCGTTTTCAATTTGTTGTAAAAAATTATGATACTACAATTTATATAGAAGAAGCTTTACATCGATTAGTTGAAATTTATTACAAAATTGGATTAGTTGAAGAGGCACAAAAGATTGCAACGGTTCTTGGGTATAATTATGGATCTGGTGCATGGTATAAAAATTCATATCGAGTATTTAACAGAAATTATAAAACCAAAAAAATTGCTAAAAAAGAAAAAGATTCTTTTATTAAAAAAAAATTCAAATCCCTGTTTGAATAATTAATGGAAAAAGAAAAAATTAAAACCATATATATTGATAAAATTGCTAAATTAAATGAATATAACAAGGCATATTATGATGAAGATAACCCAATTATTTCAGACTATAAATATGATAGATTAAAAAACGAAATATTAAATCTAGAAAACAAATACAATTTTTTACAAAGTAAATTATCTCCTACTCACAGTGTAGGCTATGAGCCCTCGAATAAGTTTAAAAAAATAAATCACAAAATACCCATGTTGTCTTTATCTAATGCTATTTCAGAAAAAAATATTGCTGATTTTCTAAAGAAAATTAAAAAATTTTTAAAACTAAACACTAATCATAAATTAGATATTAGCGCAGAACCTAAAATTGATGGGATATCAGCATCTCTTCATTATATTGATGGAGATCTTAAACTGGGATTATCAAGAGGAGATGGTACTACTGGAGAAGATATAACATCAAACCTCAAAACTATTCAAACAATTCCAAAAAGATTAAAAAGTTTAAAAATTCCACAAGATATTGAAGTAAGAGGTGAGGTATACATATCAAAAACAAATTTTAAAAAAATCAGAAATAAATTTGCAAATCCAAGAAATGCCGCAGGAGGATCATTGAGACAAAAAGATCCATTAGAAACACAAAAAATTCCTCTTCAATTTATGGCATATAGTTTTGGATATGTTAAAGAAAAATTATTTAAAACTCAGTCAGAATATTTGAATCTTTTAAAGAAATGGGGCTTTAAAGTGAGCCAACATAACGGAATTTTTTCAAATATTAATGATTTAATGGAAAATTACTCCAAGCTTGAAAATAAAAGATCAGAAATAGAATATGATATCGATGGAATTGTTTATAAAATTAATGATTTAAAATTACAAGATAGACTTGGATATGTTTCCAATTCTCCACGATGGGCTATTGCGCATAAATTTTCATCCACAAAGGCTATTTCTAAAATATTAAGTATCGAAATCCAAGTTGGAAGAACAGGTGCATTAACTCCGGTAGCAAAATTAGAGCCTGTTAATGTTGGAGGAGTAATAGTTTCAAATGCTACTTTGCATAACGAAGATGAGATTGTAAGAAAAGATATTAAAGTAGGGGATGTAGTTACAATTCAGAGAGCTGGAGATGTAATTCCACAGGTAGTTTCTATCGATATAAAAAAAAGACTATCAAATTCAAAAAAATATATTTTTCCACAAAAGTGTCCTTCATGTGGTTTAAAAGTTATTAAAGAATTTAATGTAAATACGAAAAAAGAGGATGCAGTAACAAGATGTCCTGATCCGACTTACAGTTGCCGAGAAATATTAAAAGAAAAATTAAAACATTTTGTATCAAAAGATGCTTTTAATGTAGAAGGACTTGGAAAAAAAGTTATAGATAACTTTTGGAATAAAAAACTAATTAAATATCCATATGATATTTTTAATTTAGACTTAAATATATTAAAAAATTTTAATGGATGGGGCAACAAATCTATTATTAATTTAAAAAACTCAATAAGTAAAAGTAGAAATATTTCATTGGATCGATTTATTTTTTCTCTAGGTATTCGTCACATAGGACAAGAAAATGCAAAAGTTTTAGCAAAACATTTTTTAAGTGTACAAAAGTTTATCGAAATTTGTAAAAAACTAAATATAGATAATCAAAACCATCTAGAAGAACTTCATAGTATTGATGGCATTGGTATTTCTCAAGTAGACTCGTTAAAAAAATTTTTTTTAAATAAACAAAATTTAATTGTTGTTTCAAATTTAATTAAATTACTTAATGTTAAAAATTATAAAATTTCAACTAGAAAAAATTCTCTAAATGGAAAATTGATTATGTTTACGGGTACTTTTAATGATAAAAGCAGATCAGAATTGAAAGTTGTTGCCGAAAGTCTAGGAGCAAAAATTGTCAGCAGTATCACCAAAAAAACTAATTTCTTGGTGGTGGGATCTCAAAAGCCTACAACAAGAAAAATTAATGAAGCAAAAAATATAAACGTAAAAATATTAACCGAGACAGATTGGAATAAAATTATCAATCAATAAATGATCTTAACCAATTTTTTTCACTTTTGTTCATATGTGGACTTAAAATAAGATATATTTTTTTGTTATACTCATTTAAATATTTTTTTTCCCTTTGATTGAGCAATTTAAAGTTAATCAAATCTTTTTCAATAGGCGCAAGTGTTAAATTTTCAAATCTTAATTTATTATTATTTTTTTTTATAAAAACCAAGTTTTCGATTCTAATGCCAAACTTATTTGGTTCATAATATCCTGGCTCATTAGAAAGTATCATTCCCTCCTTTAGTTGTACGTTGTTTGTTTTTGAGATTGCCTGAGGGCCTTCATGAACATTTAAAAAATATCCAACTCCGTGACCAGTTCCATGAGCATAATCCAGGCCAGATTTTTTTAAAGCAGATCTGGCAACAATGTCTAATTGTTTTCCAGTAGTATTTTTTTTAAGCTTGTAGGTAGCTACAGCAATATGACCTTTTAAAACTTTTGTAAAAATATTTTTGACTCTTTGAGATTGTTTATAAAAACAAATTGTTCTTGTAACATCTGTAGTACCATAATAATATTGACCTCCTGAGTCACATAGATAAATATCTTTTATTTTAATTTTTCTATTTGTTTTATCGTTTGCTCTATAATGAACAATTGCACCGTTAGGTCCAGAACCCGAGATAGTATTAAAACTAGGGGATATATAATTTTTATTTTTTTTTCGCAATTCTTCTAGTTTTTTTTGAGCACTTAATTCAGTAATTTTAAGTTTGTTGATATTATTTTTTATCCAAAAAATAAATTTTGTTAACGCAATACCATCAGATATATGAGATTTTATTGTATTATTTATTTCTATATAATTTTTTTTTGATTTTAAAAAGAATATCGGATCTATTTTTTCGACATATTTAAATTTATTTGCTATTTTCTCTTTATAAAAAAGTGAACAAGTAATTTTATCAATTAAAAAACTTTCATTACTATTTAAATTATTCAAATATTTAATAATATTTAACGGGTTTACGTATTTAATTTCTTTTCCAAATCTGGATTTAAAATTTCTACTGATTTTATTGTTATCAACAATAAGAGTTATTTTTTTTTTATAGTTAATTATTGCATTACAGTTAGGTATTGGAGAAAAGAAATTATCTTTGCCTCTAATATTTAGTATCCAGGCCACATTTTCAGGTGCTGTAATTAATAAATTTTTTAATTTTTTTTTTTTTAAAATATTACAAACTAAATTTATTTTATTTTTGTAATCTTGTCCGGCGTGCAGAGTTTTAAGTATGAAAAATTTATTAAATTTTGGCTTAATTTTATTTGACCAAATTTTGTCAATTAAATTCATCTTTATAGGGATTAATTTGACATTTTGAGCCAAAAAAAAATTTATTAAAATAGAATGTGTATATAATTTTGGATCAAATCCTATAATTAATTGTTTTTTATTTTTTTTTAATACCTCAGAAGGTTTGGTTTTATGAATTTCTACAATTTTAAAACCATTTTTAACTTGTTTTTGTGCTTGCAAAGTGTAGCGACCATCTACAAATAAAAAAGCCTTTTTCTTTAAAACTAAAGCTTGACCAGCAGAGCCAAAAAATCCTGTTAAATATTCTAATCTTTCATTACTAGGATTAACATATTCTCCAAAGAATTCATCATTTTTAGGAATTATATATCCATCGATATTATTAATTCCAAATTCTTTTCTTAATCTTGATAACCTACTTTTTTTCATTTAATTTTTTTTGCAATCTTAACCAACCAGGGCTTCTAATTTCCTTTTCAAAAGAAATATCTTGGTTAAAATCAAAATCATCAATATGGTTTTCAGTCACAGTTTCTTGTTCAGTATTTTCTTTTGGTAATTCTTCAATAAAACGTGAAGCCAAACCTTCAACCCAATCACCTTGATAAAATCTATTCATTGAAAAAGAAATATATGCTCGTTTTTTTGCTCTAGTAATACCAACGTATGCAAGTCTTCTTTCCTCTTCTAAACCAGCATCTCCTTTTTCTTCTAATGATTTTTGATGTGGAAACAATCCTTCTTCCCAGCCTGGTAAAAAAACTATATCAAACTCCAGTCCCTTGGCAGCATGCATAGTCATTAAATTTATTTTTTCACCTTTCCAATCTTCATCTATTGAAGTTGCCAACGCAACATGTTCTAAAAAACTTTCCAAATTTTCAAATTCTCGCATACCTCTTAATAATTCTTTAATATTTTCTAAACGTCCTTCATTCTCTATATCTTTTTTATTTTTTAACATTTCAGAGTATCCAGACTCGTCCAATATGATTTGCATTAACTCGACATGGCCCTTTGACAATGAATTTTTTCTCCATTTCGCTATAAGGTTAAGTATTCCAAGCAAACCTATTTTTGTTTTAGGTTTTATTTCATTCATTTCTATCATTTTTATAGAAGCATCTTCTAAACAAAGCTTATGTTTTCTAGCATATGCACTGATTTGTTTTATTGTCGTGTCACCTATGGATCTTTTGGGAGTATTTATAATTCTTTCAAGCGCAAGATCATCTTTTTTTTGAAAAACAGTTCTTAGGTAAGCAACAGAATCTTTTATTTCAGATCTTTCATAAAATTTGGTTCCACCTACAATTCTATATCCAACTCCAATTTTTAAAAATCTTTCCTCAAATTCTCTTGTTTGAAATATAGCTCTTACTAATATTGCAATATTATTATAAGAAAACTTTTTTTTTAATTTTTTTTCAATAATGTCTGAAATATTAATTGCTTCATCTTTACCATTTTTGTAGCAATTTAGTTTAACTAATTCCCCATCTTCTTCGTTGGTCCATAAATTTTTTCCGAGGCGTTTTTGATTTTTTGATATTAATCCTGAAGCAGTAGATAATATATTTTGAGTAGATCTATAATTTTGTTCTAATTTAATTTTTTGCGAGTTTTTATATAGTTGATTAAAATTTAAAAAATTTTTTATTTCTGCACCTCTCCAACTATAAATTGATTGATCATCATCTCCAACACAACAGATATTTTTATGTTGTTTGGCCAACAAATTTAGCCACTTACTTTGAATAAAGTTTGTATCTTGATATTCATCTACCAATATATATTTAAAATTGTTAGAATAAATATCTAAAATATCTTGTTCATTTTCAAAAATTGTTACACAATGTAAAATAAGGTCGCCGAAATCACATGCATTGAGATTCAAAATTTTATCCTGATATATTTTATAAATATTTAAAATTCCTTTTTCTAATCTGTCTCCTTTTTTAGTTATAACATTTTCTGGGAGTAGTCCTTTGTTTTTCCATTGATCAATAATAGCAATTATAAATTGTGGAGATAATTTTTTAATATCGATATTTTCTGCTTTACAAATATTTTTTATTAATCTTAGTTGGTCATCTCGATCAATAATTGTAAAATTAGAATTTAATTTTACTGCTACTGCGTGTTTTCTAAGTATTTTTGCACTAAT
>AZHR01000014.1 GCA_000504625.1 alpha proteobacterium SCGC AAA240-E13 | reverse complement strand
ATATTCAAAAAAAGTTATTAAAATAAAAGAGGAAGAAATTCAACTACATAAAAACTTTTTAAAAAATGAATTAAAAAGAAATTTTTTTAATTAATTAAATTTCTCATTATATAATTTTTCAAAATCAACTTTTTTTTCAATTTGAGTATTTGGAAAACCAGATTTTTTTATTGATGAAATAAATAAATCTTCTACTCTTGGGAATATTTCATTTGGTATTTTACTTAAAATAATTTTTTCCATTTCTTTTTGGTCTGTAATATTTTTATCAACTTTGGCTATAGCTGTATAGGTAATTTCAAAATTAGATCTTTTTACTTCCATATTGCTTTCTTGAAGTTTTAAAACAATATTTACTTCAATAATTTCATTTTTTATAGGTTTACTATTAATATCTATGTTTAATTTATATTTTGAAATATTTTCTTTTGTTTGAAGATATGTTTCAAGATCGGGCGTTTCATAAGAAACATCTTTTGCGAATTCTGATAATATTTTATATTTTTCTGTCATTTTAAATCGTCATCTATATCTTCATATTGACCTTCAATGAAGTTTTTTTTTGTTTTTCTATTTGTTTCAGTTTTTTTTGTAAATCTCCCTATAATTAATTTTCTTGTAATAGGAAATATTAATAAAAAACCTATAAAATCAGTGGCAAATCCTGGAAGGATTAAAAGAAATGCTGCAAAAGCAATTGCTGCTCCGGAAATAATTTCATAAATTGGAATTTCATTTCTTACTAATTGTGAAAATCCTGATTTTAAAGTATTAAAACCCTCATGCCTTGCGTATATAATTCCTGTTAATGCAGTTATTATTATAAGAACTATGGTATAAAACGCACCAATCACAGATCCAATTTTAATAAACAAATAAATTTCAATTAAAGGAATACCTATAATAGTTAATAGGAGCGGGTTCATTTGTCCTAGAATATATATTTTGTAGGTTGAAATAAATCATTATAGTAAATAAAATAATAATATATAAAAAAAACATGAGCGGTGGCTTAGAATATCTAGATATTATCTTATTAGCGATGATAGCGGGATTTATTTTCTTAAGATTAAGGGGAATATTAGGTAAAAGAAGGGGTCACGAAAAGAAAAATGTAGTAGATCTTTTTAATAATAAAAGAGAAAAACAAAAAACTGCTGAAGAAAAAGATAGTTTTTTAAATTCAAATAGAATTGATGATAAAGTCAAGGAACATTTTATTAAAGGTGCAAAAACTGCCTATGAAATGATTATTACTTCTTTTGCTAAAGGAGATAAAAAAGCTTTAAAACCTCTTTTAAATAAAGAAGTATACCAAAATTTTTCTGATGAAATTGACCAAAGAAATAAAAATAACTTAAAATCAGAATTAACATTTGTAGGCGTCAAATCAGCAAAAATTAAAAATTTTGAAAAAAAAGATAATATTTATATTTTTACAATTAACTTTGTTAGTGAAATTATTACTTGTAAAAAAGATAAAGATAATAAGATTGTAGCAGGTAATCCGGATGTTATAAAAACAGTTAATGATGTTTGGAAATTTTCCAAGAATATGTGGAGCAATAGTCCAAATTGGTATTTAGTAGAAACTCAAGTTTAATTTGAATAAAAAAACTACACCAGAAGATATTAAGGCATGGAAAGCTTTTACTCTAAGCAAGAAACCAGTAGAAAACAAAGATTATTATTTAGATAAAAAAAAAAAATATATCCCCAAAAGTAGAAAAGTTGATTTACATGGATATTCTTTAAATGAAGCCAATAAAAAGATTGCAAAAACTATTGATAAATCTTTTGAAGAAGGCGTTGATAAGATTATTGTAATAACTGGTAAAGGTATAAGATCTAAAATAATTGATAACCCTTATGTTTCTAAAGATTTAAGTATTCTAAAAAATTCAGTGCCCGAATATATAAATAATAATTTAAAAATTAAAAATAAAATTAAAAGTATATCAAAAGCAGAAATAAAAGATGGTGGAGATGGTGCTTTTTATATTTTTTTGAAAAAATTTAAAGAATAAATTTTGATAAATCTGTATCTTTAACTAATTCACCAAGATTTTTTTGTACATATGCTTTATCTATAATAATTTTTTCGCCACCTCTATCCGTAGCAGTAAAACTAATTTCATCAAGAACCTTTTCTATTATAGTATGTAACCTTCTTGCTCCTATATTTTCTACGCTAGAATTAACTTCCGTTGCCAACTCAGCAATAGTTTCAATTCCATCATTGGTAAACTCAAGATCAATTTTTTCAGTGTTTAGTAAAGCTTTGTATTGTTTAATTAAACTGTTATCTGGTTCTTTTAAAATTTTCTTAAAATCTTCACTAGTTAAGGCGCTTAATTCTACTCTTATTGGAAGTCTACCTTGAAGTTCTGGTAAAAGATCCGAAGGTTTAGCTAGTTGAAACGCTCCAGAGGCAATAAATAAAATATGATCAGTTTTAATTGTTCCATATTTTGTGCTAACAGTTGTACCTTCAATCAAAGGTAATAAATCCCTTTGGACGCCCTCTCTAGATACATCCCCTCCAATTCTATCACTTCGTGAAGATACCTTATCAATTTCATCTAAAAAAACTATTCCGTTGTTTTCGGTAGAAGTTTTAGCCGATTTAATAATTTTATCTTGTTCAATTAATTTGTCAGATTCTTCAGCAATTAGTATTTCGTGAGATTCTTTAACACCCATTTTTTTCTTCTTAGGTTTATTACCCATTGATTTACCAAGCATTTCACTAATATTTATCATTCCGATATTTGCTCCTGGCATACCTGGTATCTCAAAACTTGGTATTGAAGGATTATCATGTACATTTATTTCTATTTCATTATTATCCAAATCTCCATTTCTCAGTCTTTTTCTAAAACTTTCTCGAGTTGCAACACTAGCTTTGCTTCCTACCATAGCTTCCAAAACTCTTTCTTCTGCTGCTTGTTGAGCCTTTGTAAAAACTTCTGTTCTTTTTTTTACTTTTTCCATTGCTATTGCAATTTCTAGAAGATCTCTTACAATTTGTTCTACATCTCTTCCAACATATCCAACCTCAGTAAATCTTGTAGCTTCTACTTTAATGAACGGAGCTTCCGCTAGTTTTGATAGTCTTCTGGAAATTTCAGTTTTTCCGACTCCAGTAGGACCAATCATTAAAATATTTTTTGGTAAAACTTCGTCTTTCATTTCATTAGTTAGAGCTTGACGTCTCCAACGATTTCTTAAAGCAATTGCAACTGCTCTTTTTGCTTGGTTTTGCCCAATTACATATCTATCTAATTCAGATACAATTTCTCTCGGAGATAAAGAACTTACATTAGAACTATGCTCTATTTTTTCTTTAGTTTCTTTGGGTTTAAAACTCGTAATATTAGATTTTTTCATTAAATTTTTTCAATTGTAATATTATTATTTGTATACACACAAATTTCTGCTGCAACTGATATCGCTTTTTTTGCAATTTCTTCAGCTGAAAGTTTAGATTCCATTAAAACTTTTGCTGCAGCTAATGCAAAATTACCACCTGATCCTATTCCAATAATTCCATCTTCAGGTTCCAAAACATCCCCAGTACCAGAGATAATGAAACTTTTTTCTTTATCAGCTATTGCCATTAACGCTTCAAGTCTTCTGAGATATTTATCAGTTCTCCAATCTTTAGCTAATTCTACAGCCGCTCTGGTTAAGTTTCCAGCATGTTTTTCTAACTTTGCTTCTAACCTTTCAAATAGTGTTAGGGCATCAGCAGTTGATCCTGCAAATCCAGCTATTACATTTCGTTTTTCAATTTTTCTTACTTTTTTTGCAGTACTTTTTATTACAGTATTACCTAGACTTACTTGCCCATCTCCTGCAACAACAACATCTTTGCCTTTTCTTATAAGAACTATAGTAGTTCCATGCCAATTTTGAATTTCACTCATAGTTATTTATATGTGGATACTTATTTTTTATGTTCAAGAGTATTTTTTTACTGTTATTGATATAGTATTTATTTAATTATATACCTGTACTCAAAATTAAAATGCCTAGAAAAGCCAAAATATCAAGAAAAACTAAAGAAACAACCATCAACGTTGAAACAAATATAGATGGAAGAGGAAAATATAAAATAGATACAGGAATTGGTTTTTTAAATCACATGCTGGAACAACTTTCAAAGCACTCATTAATTGATATTAATTTAAAAGCCAAGGGTGATACTCATATTGATTTACACCACACAACTGAGGATACTGGTATAGTTATAGGAGAATGTATAAAGAAAGCTCTTAGCTCATCAAAAGGAATTAGAAGATATGCGCATGCTTTAATACCTATGGATGAAACATTAACAAGAGTAACTATTGATGTTTCTAACAGACCATACCTAATATGGAAGGTCAAATTAAAGGTAGAAAAATTAGGCGAAATGGATACGGAGTTATTTAAAGAATGGTTCCAAGCTTTTTCTCAGTCGGCAGGAATTACTTTGCATATTGAAAATGTTTATGGTGACAACAGTCATCATATAATAGAGTCTTGCTTTAAAGGATTAGCTAGATCTTTACGCGGAGCACTAGAAATAGATAAAAGAATTAAAAACAAAATTCCTTCAACAAAGGGTGTTTTATAAAATTAATAATGTCGATTGCAATAATTGACTATGGTTCTGGCAACTTAAAGTCAGCAGCTAAAGCACTTGAGACTGCTGCCAATAATATAAATACAAGTTCCAAAATAGTGGTAACCTCTGATCCAAATACTATTAAACAATCAGATAAAATAGTTTTGCCAGGTCAAGGATCTTTTAGAGATTGTTATTTAGGGATAAAAAAAATTCCTGGATTAAATGAAACTTTAAATGAATTTGTAATAGTGAAACAAAAACCTATTTTTGGAATATGTGTTGGCATGCAATTATTTGCAAAAACTGGTTATGAATCTCAAGAAACAAAAGGTTTTGGCTGGATTGATGGAGAAGTTAGAAAAATAAATAATATGAATAAAAAACTCAAATTACCACACATGGGGTGGAATGAAATAGAATTAAAGAAAGATTGTTTTCTCTTTTCAAATATTAAAAACAAATCTCATATGTATTTTATTCATAGTTATGAATTTATGACCAAACAAAAAGATTGTATAGTTGCTACGACTAATTATGGTAATTCAATAACAGCATCTATAGAAAAAAATAATATTATTGGAACTCAATTTCATCCCGAAAAAAGTCAAAAAAATGGTTTAACAATTTTAGAAAATTTTTTGAAGTGGAAGCTGTAATGATCATCTTTCCTGCAATTGATATTAAAGATAGTAAATGTGTCAGGCTTATAAAAGGAGATTTTGATAAAATGATCTCGTATAAAAATTCTCCATTTGATCAAGCTAAAATGTATTTTCAAAGTGGATTTAGAAATGTTCATGTTGTTGATTTGGATGGTGCCCTACAAGGTAGATCATTTAATTCAAATATTATTAAAAAAATACTTAAAAACCTTAATTTAAAAATTCAAATTGGTGGAGGAATCAGGACAATTGATGATGTTAATAATTGGGTCAAAAGTGGTGTTGATAAAGTAATTATGGGAACCGCAGCTGTTGAAAACATAGATTTACTTAAAAATGTTTGTGAAAGATTTAAAAATAAAATTGCAGTTTCTTTAGATGTAAAAAATGGATTTGTTTCTTTATCAGGTTGGAAAAAAATAACCAATATTTCAGCTATTGATTTTGTAAAAAAAATTGAAAGTTTTGGTGTTTCTAGAATTATCTATACAGATATTAATAAAGATGGAACAAAAAAAGGCCCGAATATAAAAGATACTGTTGAGTTATCTAGAAAAGTAAAAATACCCATTGTTATATCTGGCGGAATTTCATCTATAGAAGATATTAAAAAAATCAAATCTCTTAATAATTCAAATATTGAAGGTGTAATAGTGGGTAGGTCAATTTATGATGGAGATATTAAAATTAATGAACTAGCAAAGCAGATATAAAATGTTGAAAAATAGGATTATACCTTGTTTAGATGTAAAAAATGGCAGAGTTGTTAAGGGAATTAAGTTTGTAGATTTAGTTGATGCTGGAGATCCTGTAGAACAAGCAAAAATATATGATGAACAGGGTGCTGACGAGTTATGTTTTTTAGATATTACAGCCTCAAATGAGAATAGAGATATTATATTAGATACTGTTAAAAAAACTGCAGAAAAATGCTTTATGCCACTGACAGTTGGCGGAGGTGTTCGAACCTTAGAAGATATAAGAAATTTACTATTAGCTGGAGCTGACAAAGTATCAATAAATACAGCTGCAGTTAATAATAAAAATTTAGTTAAAGAGAGTGCTGAAAAATTTGGATCTCAGTGTATTGTTGTTGCCGTTGATGCAAAAAAGGTTAAAGAAAATAAATGGGAAATATTTACCCACGGAGGAAGAAAATCTACAGGAATAGATGCTTTAAAATTTGTGGAAAAAATGGAATCCATGGGTGCTGGAGAGGTATTATTAACTTCAATGGATAGAGATGGAACAAAAAAAGGTTATGATTTAGATTTAACTAAAAAAGTATCTAATCTTGTAAACATACCAGTTATTGCTTCAGGCGGCGTAGGTAGCTTAGAGCATTTATATCAAGGAATAAAAATTGGAAAGGCAAACGCTGTGCTAGCCGCATCGATTTTTCATTTTGGAGAACATACGATTTTAGCAGCCAAACAATATTTGGACTCAAAAAATATACCTGTTAGAATATAAAAATGCTTAAATCTTTAGAAGAATTAGTAAATATTATTCGTGATCGTAAGAATTTAAATCCTGAAAAATCTTACACCAGCAAGTTATTAAATGATAAAAAATTAAATGTTGAAAAAGTAAACGAAGAAATCAAAGAATTAATAGAAGCCATTCAACAAAATGATAATCAAGTTAATGAGGCAGCTGACGTGTTGTATCATTTATTAGTACTATTAGAAGGTAGCGGAATTAAAATTGAAGATGTAATGCAAGAATTAAAAAAAAGACAAAATGGAATACGATAAAAATAATATTTTTGCTAAAATTTTGAGAAGGGAAATTTCTTGTAAAAAAATTTACGAAGATGAATTTGTACTTGCATTTTATGATATTAATCCACAAAAAAAAGTACATGCTTTAGTTGTTCCAAAAGGAGAATATGTAAATTTAGATGATTTTTCATCTAAAGCATCAGAAAAAGAAATTTCTGGTTTAATTAGAGGCATAGGTACTGTAGCAAAGAAAATCGGAGTTGCTGATGTAGTAAAAGGTGGTGGCTACCGGTCTATGGTTAATGTTGGAAAAAATGGAGGACAAGAAGTTCCTCACTTACATTTCCATATTTTTGGAGGAGAAAAAGTGGGAAAGATGGTTTCCTAAGGATCTTTTTGTCTTGGAATTTTAAACTCGCTTTCTCCAATTAGAACATTTTTTTTAACATCATAAACCGTGAAATCAACATCATTTTGAAAAATATCTGTGGTTTCCCAGCCCAATAAATTAAAAGTTACAGGGGCAAAGTTAATAACGATTTTCTGTTTTTTATTATAAATTTCAAATTCGATAACTTTCTCTTTTATTTTAAGTTGTTTATGATTTTCTGGTGATAATTTCTTGAGAATAAATTCTTTATTAAGCAAATGATTTAATGTAAGCATAATTAAGGGATATAAATAAATTTTATTATATTTTTTTTTATAAATTGCAAAAGTGTAACCATCGGAAATTAATTCTTTTTTAGCTTTATTATCATAATAGCAATGCATCAATTTTGGATATTTTATTAAACATCTGCCTAATTCAATTTTATCATTAATTTTTTGTTTAAAATGAAAGGATAAGCTATCGGTTTTAATTAAATTATTTTTTATCTTATCAATTGCGACTTTTGCATGAAATTGATTACTCCGTGGATATGAATTTTGTACAAAAAAATTCATAAATATTAGTGAGATAAAAATTATTTTTTTTGACAATTTTTACCTATAATATTTCTCTTTTTCCCACATGATTAGGTTTACTGACTATTCTGTCCTCTTCCATCATGTCGATTATCCTTGCAGCCCTATTATAGCCAATCTGAAATTTTCTTTGCAGGAAAGAAGTAGATGCTTTTCCTTCAGATTTAACTAATTGAATAGCATCAGTATACAACTGGTCTTTTTTTTCATTTTCGTTAGAAACTTGATTATAATTTTTTTCGTCTACAAAACCCATGATTTCATCAACATAATCAGGTTCTTCTTGAGATCTTAAAAAGCTGTTGATTTTTTCTATTTCATTTTCAGAAACATAAGGAGCATGAATCCTTATAATTCTATTGGCTGACGACATAAATAACATATCACCTTTTCCTAGCAATTGTTCTGCACCTTGTTCTCCTAAAATTGTTCTACTATCTATTTTTGAACTGACCTGGAAAGAGATTCTTGTAGGAAAATTTGCTTTAATTGTTCCAGTAATTACATCCACACTTGGTCTTTGAGTTGCCATTATAATATGAATACCTGCAGCCCTAGCCATTTGAGATAATTTTTGTACATAATTTTCAATTTCTTTTCCTGCAACTAACATTAAATCTGACATTTCATCTACGATTACGACTATGTAAGGCATAACTATTTTATTACTATTGTTGTAGCTTTCTATATTTCTCACTCCTTTTCTAGTCATTAGCTTGTATCTATTTTCCATTTCTTTTACGATCCAGCCAAGAGCTGATGTTGCTTTTTTAGCTTTTGTAATTACAGGACAAAGTAGATGGGGTATTCCTTCATAGGTTGATAATTCCAACATTTTAGGATCAATTAAAATAAATTTACATTTTTCTGGAGTTAATTTGTATAAAAGAGACAATATAATAGTATTAATACAAACTGATTTACCCGATCCTGTAGTGCCAGCTATTAATAAGTGTGGCATAGCAGTTAAATCTCCCACAATAGGAATTCCAGATATACTTTTTCCTAATGCAATAGGTAAATTGATTTCTTTTTTTTTAAATTTTTCATCTGAAATAATTTCACTAAGAAAAACTTCTTGTCTTTCTTGATTAGGAATTTCGATACCAACAGTATTTTTTCCTGGGATAGTTGAAACTCTAGTAGATAATGAACTTGTGTTTCTTGCAATATCATCAGAGAGATTGATTATTTTAGAAACTCTTATTCCAGGAGCTGGTTCAAATTCATTAAGAGTTACAACAGGACCATGGCTAATTTTTTTAATTTTTCCCTCAACACCAAAATCTAAAAGAATTTTTTCTAAAAATTCAGTATTAGTATATTTATCATTCAAATTTTCCAATTTTAATTTATTTTTTGTGGGTTTTTTTAAATATTCAATTGGAGGTAACCTAAATTTTGTTGTATTAAATTTTTTTTCAAAGCTTCTAAATGGCAAATTAGGTTGAGCGTTTTCAATTAAAGTATTTTCATTTTTATTATTTTCTAAACTAGTTTCACTTACTGAACTAAGGTTTTTTGGTTTTGATTTGTAAGAAAATAACCTTACAAAAAAAAATAATAAAAATTTTAGTGATTTCAAAAAACTTTTAATACTAAATTCGATACTTAATAAAAAGAAAATAGCTGTAAAAAATAGCAAGGCAATTAAAATTAAATCTTGGTTTGGTAGACCACCTAATTTATAAATAGATTCCTTCATATTACGGCCAACGAAACCACCGTTGCCATTTATAATTAACCAGAATGAGTGATCTTTATAAATACTTGCAGTAATAGATCCAAAAAAAATATAAACCATAGAGTAAAATAAATTTGGTAAAATATTTTTAAGTTTTTTATATTTTATTACTAATATGCCATTGAAAAAAATTGTAACACAAAATAAAAATGCAATTATTCCAAATGACTGTAAAATTATATCTGATATAAAACTCCCATAAAATCCAAATAAATTATGTATTTTAGTATTTTCTGAAAACAAAAAATTTGGATCTTCAGGAGTATAAGAAGATAATGATAATAAAAGAAAAATAGATAAAATAATTATTGATAAACCAATAATTTCAATAATTCTTTTTTTTAAAAAATTTGATATTTTTGAATCATTTATAGATTGCATATTATCGATTCGAATTTATAACTTTGTATCATTTATTTAGCATTGTTAAAATTATTTTTTTATTATTAAAGTAAATAATAATTAAATTATGAAAAATTATTTAAATAATATTAATGATTGAGAAATTAATAAATTTAATTATTGAACTGTTTTAATTTCAAAATTATCAATTAAGTGTGTAATAAGTATTTCTTTTAACTTTATTTTTCTTTCATCAATATTTTTGGTTTCTAGTAAAATTTGTTTTTCTTCTAAAGAAAAAGGAGAAATCATACAAAGAGTATTAACTGTTTGTTCTTTACTTTGGTTTTTAATTTGATCCCAATTCAATAAGTACCCCTTTTTTTTAAACAATTTCTTCAAATCTTTAAATATTTTATCTAGATCAGAAAATATTTTCTCGTCATTATTTAATTTTATATCGTCTTCAAATTCATTATAACTTACTTGAAATCTTCTATATAATTTTTCACTGGGTAATTCAGAATTTATTTTAAATCTGCTAATGCCATTTAGAAGCAATATGATTCTTCCATCTTCTGTTTCATTGAAATTTGTTATTTTTCCAATACATCCTATTGAATATAATTCTAATTTTTTATTATCTAAATTATTTATTCTGTCATTTTTTGGTTGAACCATTCCCAATAATTTATCTTTTTTAATAATATCATTTATCATTTGTAAATATCTTGGCTCAAAAATATTTAAAGGCACAAAAGTTTTAGGAAAAAAAATAAAATTTGAAAGTGGGAATATCGGAATTTTTTCTGGCAAATTTGATAAATTAGTCATACTTAGATAGTAACACTTTTCTGATAATTATATTAACCATATTTTTTTTAACTGTTCTGCTCTACCACAAGCTTTTTTGTACATTAAATAATTAGCAAAACTCTCCTGATAATAGTCTTGATGATAGTTTTAAGTTTAGAATCAACTTCTTTCATTAAGATTGGACAAGAACCCGCATGAGCATAAAAAGTGATTAAAAAGCTTGACAATATAATTGTGATAATTTTTTTCATCTTTTCTTTATTCTTTTTTTAATCACAATTGAAGATAGATTTTACTTCTGGTTTATTTTTTCTTGATCCTGTAATTCTTTTAATCTTCTTTCCTCTATCTCTTCTAAATTTTCTTTTTCTATCTCTTGTGACCTTATTGCCTCTTTCTCCTGTGCTTTTCTTGTCTCTTCTGCCTTCAATTTTCTTTCTTTTTCAGTTTCTATTCTTTTATTATTATCTTCCCTGAATCTTGCTACTTCTTCTTCTTTTGATCTTTCTTCTATTAGTCTTCTTGCTTCCTCAAGTTGAACTAATCTTTCCTGTTCTGTTTTCATTATTTTTTCTTTGTAAACCTGGTCGAGTCTTTCTCGTGTTTGTTGTTCTTCTTGTATTCTTTGTTCTTTTAATTTACTTACTTCTTCAAGTTGAACTGATCTTGCCTGTTCTATTTTCACTATTTTTTCTTTGTAAATTCGATCTACTCTTTCCAATAATTGTTTCTCTTTTTTAATTTGGTTTTCTCTTTTTGTTTTTTCAAGGTTGAATTTTTTTAATCTTTCTTCTTCCTCTTCGTATAGTTTTTTTTCCTCTTCTTCGTGTAACCTTCTTTCTTCTTCCTCTTCTACCCTTATTGTTTTTTCCTTTTTAATTTTTCTATCTTCTTCTTTGAGTTTTCTTTGTTTTTCTTTTAATTTTCTTTTCTCCTCCTCCTTAAGTCTTCTTTGTTCTTCTTCTTCTAATATTCTTTTTCCTTCCTCTATGAGTTTTTCTTCTTCTTCTTTTAATTTTCTTTGTTCTTCTTTTAATCTTCTTGCTTCTTCTTCTTTTAATCTCCTTATTTCTTCCGCTTTTAATCTTCTTCTTTTTTCTTCTTTAAGGTTTACTTCCTCTCTCTCTTTTAATCTTTTTTGTTCTTCATTTAATCTCTGATCTTCTTCCTCTTTGAGTTTTTTTATTTCTTCCGCTTTTAATCTTTTTTCTTCTTCAGTTTTTAGCCTTCTTTGTTCTGCTTGTGTTATTTTTTCTTTGTAAACCTGGTCGAGTCTTTCTCGTGTTTGTTGTTCTTCTTGTATTCTTTGTTTTTTTAATTTACTTACTTCTTCAAGCTGGACCAATTTTTCTTGTTCTGCTTGTGTTATTTTTTCTTTGTAAACCTGGTCGAGTCTTTCTCGTGTTTGTTGTTCTTCTTGTATTCTTTGTTCTTTTAATTTACTTACTTCTTCAAGCTGGACCAATTTTTCTTGTTCTGCTTGTGTTATTTTTTCTTTGTAAACCGGATCAAGTTTTTCTCGTTCTTCTTGTTCTTCTATTGTTTTTCTTTCTCGTTGATTCTTTTCAATGTTAATTTCTTGTAATCTTTCCTCTTCTTCTTTGCGTAATTTTATTTCTTCTTCTTTTAATCCCTTTTGTTCTTCTTTAATTTGTTTTTCTCTTTGTTTTCTTTCAAATTTAGCCTGTTTTAATTTTTCTGTTTTACGTTTCTCCTTAAAATTATCGTAAACTTTAATGAGCGGTTGTAATTTAAAGCCCATCAATTTCTGTAAGCTCAATGTTTTGGGTTGTTTTTTTTGTTTACCAATAACCAGTTTTCGTGTTTTCTTTAAACTTTTTTTTGGTACTTTTTTTTTAATCTTCTTAATTTTTTTTTTCATCTCACAGTAATTCTACACCAGAATTAACGTTGAGTCAGCGTACGTATTTATGCATTAATTAACGCTGATTCCGCTAGAAATTTTCAAAATTTTTTGAGGCTAGAAACCAACACGATTCAAACACAATCGCGGGCCAGCAATAAAAATCAGACATTGGCAAATTTATAGCTTTATATAAAAAATAATCATACTGACTCTTAGAAAACTATTTGTTAATATCCATTAAATAATGGAGGTTTTATGATAGAAGTAGTTGCTTTTTTGGCAGCAGCACACGTTCTTGCTGCATTGTATCATAACATGCAATAAAACTAATTTTGGTATAATTAAAATAAATATTATAAACGGAGGTCAAATGGAACTTTATGTAGCTCTGCTTGCTGTAGCAGCTGTGATCTATTCTTTTATGGAATAGTAATAGTTGTAATATAGAAATTTTTTTGTAAGTTTTTTAAAACTATTACTGTATTAGAATTAAAGTTCAAATTTTTTGTGTGGGTATTCTTAGCTGGAAGTTCCTATATGATGCTTTTCGATATAAAATTTATATAATTTTTTTCAAAATGTTTTGAGTCCCATTGACTGTCTAAATCAAACATTAAAGAGAAGATATAAAGTTCTTGTTTCAGACAGGGTTACTTAGCATTCTTTTAACTTTCAATTTTCAAAGCTGACTTAGTATCTCTATCTATTTTTGCACCTTATCAAAAATGAATCTATGACTCATCTTTTGGACTCAGCATGGGACGCAGTGGTCTCACTAAACTGCTTGAAATATAAGATAATATATGATTCAATTATTTCATGACTAAACTGCTTAATAACATTGTAATTGCAATGCTTACTAAAGGTTTAGGATTTACGTGCGGGAGTAGCTCAGTGGTAGAGCGAAACGTTGCCAACGTTTAGGTCGAGGGTTCAATTCCCTTCTCCCGCTCCATTTTAGAAAATTTTTTTTATTAAAAAAAAATTATGTACTTTTCAAATAATAATAATAATTTTTTTCATGGCATTATGTTTCACCATTTTCATGATGATAAAATGCACACCAGAGGGCAAGGTTCAATTTCACAAGATAATTTTTATAAACTTATTAAATTTATTGGTAAACAGAATGTACTAAATGCAGATGAATTTTTGTCAAGATTTAAAGAAAACAAATTAACAAATAAAGATTTATGTTTAACTTTTGATGATTCTATTCGTAGTCAATATGATATTGCGTTACCGGTATTAGAAGATTTAAACATCAAAAGTTTCTTTTTTGTTTATTCATCAATTTTTACTGATAATCCTGATTTATTAGAAGTTTATAGATATTTTAGAATGAATTATTTTAGAAATGTTGATGAATTTTACGCAAATTTTTTTGAAATTTATGGTAAAAACTTGGATAATTATTTTGCCGAAAAGAAAAATACTATTGAGAAAACTAAAAAAAAATTTCCTCACTATTCCATAAATGATATTAAATTTAGATTAGTTAGAGATGATATTTTAAGTAAAGAAGCATATCAAAAATTAATGTCTAAAATATTTGAACAAAAATCTTTTAATGCAAAAGAATATTATGATTTATTGTTTATGAATAGTTTAAATTTAATTAAAATAAAGGAACTTGGTCATTCGATTGGCTTACATTCACATACACATCCGACACAAATGGAAAAATTAAATTTCGATGAACAATTAAGTGAGTATATGAATAATCTAAATATCGTTTCTAAAATACTTAATTGTCAACCAAGTGATATTGTATCTATGTCACATCCCTGTGGTTCATATAATGAAGATACATTTAAAATTTTGAAAAAGTTAGGTATAGAAATAGGTTTTAAACAAATTATGACTTTAGATAAAAATATGAAAAGAGTAAATAATTCAAAATATGAAATAGCACGACAAGATCACGCCAAAGTTATGAAAATGATGATAAAATGAATAAAAAAACTGTTCTTTTTTTCACGGGTAGCAGAGCTGATTATTGTTCATTAAAACCATTAATTAAAAAATTTAGTAATGATAAATTACTAATTACAAAAATAATAGCTGGTGGTCATCATTTTTCTAAATTTTTTGGTTATACTTATAATGAAATAGTAAAAGATAAAATTAAATTAAATTATAAATCTAAAATACAAATAAAAAATACAAATAAAAAAGGATTAATTCGTTTTTTTGGTGATTCACTAAAAAACTATTCAGAGTTAATTAACAAAGCAAAACCAGATATAATTATATTGTTCGGTGATAGATATGAAGTATTTTGTTTCTGTGTAGCCTCATTTTTTTTAAATATACCAATTGCTCATATTAGTGGTGGAGATTTGACTTTAGGAGCATTCGATGATGGATTAAGACATGCTATAACAAAACTTTCAAATTTTCATTTCGTATCCCATTTTGATTCTGCAAGAAGAGTGATACAATTAGGTGAGGATCCCAAAAAAGTATTTAATGTTGGTGCATTAAATGTTGAAAATTTAATTAAAACAAAATTAATTGAAAAAAAAAAGCTTTTTAAAATATATGACATTCCTCAAAATAAGAAATTAGCTCTGGTTACTTTTCATCCAGTAACAAGAAATAATAAAGATTATGTTAATCAAATAAATAAATTTCTTTATTCAATTTCAAATGTTAAAAATTTTTTTTATATTTTTACCTATAATAACACTGATTTATTAGGTAGATATTTCGTAAAAAAAGTAAAAAATTTTATTAAACAAAATAATAATTCAAAATTATTTAAATCAATGGGATCCAATATTTATTTAAGCTTTTTGAAAAATGTTGATATAGTCATTGGTAATTCATCAAGTGGAATATTTGAAGCACCAGCATTAAAAACTCCCACTCTTAATATTGGAAATAGACAAGAAGGTAGAATTTTTTCAAAAAGTATAACAAGTTGTGAAAACAAACCAAAAAAAATAATAAGTATTTTAAATAAAATATTGATTAATAATAAAAAAATTATTTATGAGAACATTTATTATAAAAAAAATACTTCAGAAAGAATTCACTCTGAAATTAAAAAAATTCTTAAAAAAGAATATAAAATAAAAAAATTTTACAATGTTAAATATAAATAATAATAAAATTTATTTGATTGCAGAAATAGGAGTTAATCATAATGGTAAATTACATTTAGCAAAAAAATTGATAAAATTTGCAAAAAAATGTGGAGCTGATGCAGTTAAGTTTCAAAATTTTAAAGCTGCAAAATTAGCTACGAAAAATGCAAAAAAAACACAATATCAAATTCAAAATACTAAAAATCGTGAGACTCAATATAAAATGTTACAAAAACTAGAATTAAAAGAAAAAGATTATTTTTTTTTAAAAAAATATGCAAAACAAAATAGAATAGATTTTATTTCATCTGTCTTTGATCCTGAAAGTATAGATTTTTTAAGTAAAAAATTAAAACTAAAAATAATCAAAATTCCTTCAGGCGAAATATCTAATTATTTAATTTTAAAAAAATTAAATATCAAAAAATATAAAATACTATTGTCAACCGGCATGTGTAATTATATTGATATTATTAAGGCAATTAATACAATAGCGAAAAAAAAAGTTTATGAATTTAAAAAAGGAAAAATTTTTATAGTAAACAAAAAAATTTATAGAGGGTTGAGAAAAAACCTTTATCTTTTGCATTCTGTCACAGACTACCCAGTAAAAGATAGCTATGCTAACTTAAATTGTATTGATAATTTTATAAAAGATTTTAAACTTGTAACAGGATATTCTGATCATACTTTAGGGTTTTTAGCTCCACTTATTTCGGTATCAAAAGGTGCAAAGATAATCGAAAAGCACTTTACTATAAGTAAAAAAATGAAAGGACCAGACCATCTAGCTTCTTTAACTCCTAAAGAATTTAAGGAAATGACAAAATATTTAAGAAAGTTTGAAATTATGAGTGGAGATGGTGTAAAAAAATTACAAAAATGCGAATTAAAAAATATTAAAACCACTAGAAAAAGTATAGTTGCAAACGTTTTAATAAAAAAAAATCAAAAATTTACATATAAAAACCTAACAACAAAAAGACCCGGTACTGGTCTAAATCCTTTTTTAATTAAACAGTTAATAAATAAGAAATCAAAAAAAAAATTTTTACCTGATGAACAAATAAAAATATAATTATAATTCAATGAAAAAATCAAAAACTTTAACAAAAATAATTTTAGTTGGTGCTGGTGGTCATGCTAGATCATGTATAGATGTAATTGAAAATACCTCTAAATTTAAGATTTTTGGGTTAATTGATAAAAATTATAAAAAAATTAAAAATATTTTTCAGTATAAAGTCATTGGAGATGATAAAGACCTTGAAGAAATATTTTTTAAGCATCATGTGCGATATGCTCATATTGCAATAGGTCTTATAAAGAATTTAGAACAGAGAAAAAAAATATTTTTAAAATTAAAGAAAATTGGATTTAAATTTCCTAAAATTATTTCTAAAAAATCATATGTATCAAAACATTCAACTATTAATGATGGCTCAATAATCATGCATAATGCAGTAATAAATTCGAATGTAAAAATTGGAATAAATTGTTTGATAAATACTAAATCCTTAATAGAACACGATAGTATAATTGGTGATCACTGTCATATTTCTACATCATCAATTATTAATAGTTCGGTTAATGTTGGTGAAAATTCTTTTATTGGAAGTGGTTCAATTATCAAACAATTTGTAAATATTGGCGAAAATTCTTTTATTAATATGGGAAAAAAAATATCCAAAGATCTAAAAAAAAGAACAATTATTATTTAGTATGCAAAATACTTTATTAAGTACTGCAATTTTTGCAGGATGTGTCAGAAATTGCGAGCGTTGGCTTCCAAAAGTGCTAAATAATATTGAAAAATATTCTTCTTATTTTCTAAAAAGTCACTTTATATTTATAGAAAATGACTCGACCGACAACACAAAAAAGATTTTGCAAAAATGGTACGAAAATAAAAATTATTCTTCTCAAAGTATAGATGGTTTGAAAAAAATTTCAAAAAGAGGATTAAGACTAGAGACTGCGAGAAATACTTATTTAAAGATTATTAAAAACTCAAATTATTTAAGCAAATATGACTATTTAATAGTTATGGATTTTGATGATGCTAGTATATTTGAAATTGAAAGAAAAAATCTATTGAAATCAATTAAGTTTTTAAATTCAGATGAAAATATTGCGGGAGTATTTGCAAATCAAAGAGGTACTTATTACGATATGTGGACGTTAAGACACAAAACTATTTGTCCAGGAGATGTATGGGAAGAAGTTTTGGATTATTCTATAAAAAATAAAGTTTCGGACGAAATAGCTTATGAAAATACTTTAAAGAAAAGGAAATTTAGCCTTAAAGAAAACGATTTACCTTTAGAAGTAGATTCTGCTTTTGGAGGATTTGGTATATACAAAATAAATTATATTTTAAAAAATAAAAAATCTTATGTTGGTTCAAAAACCAAGATAATAAATAATAATAATCAAGTTATAAAATTGCAAGTTTGTGAACACGTTCAATTTAATTTTGGTATAAAAGATTCTGGAGGAAAATTATATGTCTTACCATACCTTATAAATGGCGAAAATAAAGGAGGTGATTTTCCGGCCTCCACTTTTAGGTATTTTATATTTTAATAAATTTTGTAGTATAATACCCCAAATAAATATGACCGAACTTTTTGAAAAAAAATGTGTTCCTTGCAAAGGAAATACACCTGCTTTTGATTATTCTGAAATTCACAAATATTTAAAAAGAGTTAATGGTTGGCAAGTAAAAACAAATGATCAAAAAAATTATTTCCTAGAAAAAAATTTTAAATTAAAAAATTTCATGTTTAGTCAAAAATTTGTTAACTTAGTAAGTGATATTGCTGAAAAAGAAGGCCATCATCCTGACATTAGTTTTGGTTGGGGTTATGCTAAAATTAAAATTTATACTCATGCAATAAAAGGTCTAGCTGAAAATGATTTTATTTTAGCTGCAAAAATTGACAAAATACCTAATGCTTAAAATGTCTAGTTTTTGAAAAAACTAACACAGTTTCAGTTTTATCTGCTAACTTTGTTATTTCTCTATCTTTAACTGATCCTTGAGGCTGAATAATAGCATTAATGCCCGCTTGAATTAAACTTTCAACACCATCAGTAAATGGAAAAAAGGCATCAGATGCAGCAATGCAATTTAAAAGATTTTTAGGTTGAAACTTTCTCGCTTTATCTATTGCTAATTTGCAACTATCAACTCTACTTGGTTGACCTGAACCTATGCCAATAGTTGATTTATCTTTAACTAACACTATTGCATTTGATTTAACATATTTACAAACATTAAATGCAAAAATTAGACTTTCCATTTCATGTTTAGAAGGTTTTTTTTTCGAAACTACTTTTAGATTTTTTTTATTAATAATTACATCATCCGAATTTTGGTATAAAAAAGTTTTTCCATAAGATAAAATATTTGAATTGACTCTGCTGTGAAAATTACTTGAATCTATTAATCTTAAATTTTTCTTCTTTTTTAAAATTTTCAGCGAATCTTTTGCAAATTTATTAGCAATAATAACTTCAAAATATGATTGATGTAATTTTTTTGCTAAATTTTTTTTAATTTTAAAATTACAGGATACTATCCCTCCATATGCACTTACAGGATCACAGTTAAAAGCTAAATTAAATGACTTTAAGTTGCTCTTTTCTATTGAAACTCCGCAAGGTGTTGCATGTTTAATAATTGCAATTCCGCTATTTTTTTTAAAAGATTTTGTAATTGATAAAGCGGAAAAAATATCATTATAATTATTAAAACTTAATTTCTTTCCGTGCAATTGTTTTATATCTAAATCATTCTCATTTGAATAAATTGCAGCATTTTGATGTGGATTTTCACCATATCTTAAATTTTCAATTAATTTTCCGCTAAATGTTTTTTTATTTGGAAAATTAACATTAAATTTATCATTAATATAATTGGCAATTACAGAATCATAATTTGCAATTTCATTAAACGCATTTATAGCCATTTGTTTTCTGAAGTTTAAAGATGTAGAGCCTTTGTAATTGTTTATTTCTTTAATAAAATGTCCATAATGTTTAGGATTGGTGATTACTAAAACATCATTAAAGTTCTTAGCTGCTGCTCTAACTAAAGTAGGGCCGCCAATGTCAATATTTTCAACTATATTTTTAAAATTATTATTTTTTTTGATTGCGTTTTCAAAAGGATAGAAATTAACAATAATTAAATCTATTTCTTTAATATTGTGTTTAGTAAGTTCAAATTTATGTTTTTTATTACTTCTTATATTCAATATTCCAGCATAAATTAAAGGATGAAGTGTTTTTACCCGACCATCTAGCATTTCATTAGATTCAGTAAAATTTGAAATTTTAATACTTTTGAAACTAGATTTTCTTATTTCTTTATATGTTTTATCCGAACTAATAATTTCAATTTTATATTTTGCAAGAACAGACAAAATATTCTTTAGAAATGATTTATCAGAAATAGAAATGAGAGCTCTTTTGATTTTAACTATATTTTTCATTAAGATATTTTTTCAAAACTCCATTCAATTGTCTTATTTTTTCCATTTGTCATGCCCTCAATGTAAATATTTTCATTTTCAACAATTTTATTTTTATTTCCTAAATAAATACTTTTTTCAATTAATACATCTTGATTGTTGCAACTGAATTTCCATCCTTCACCATTTTTTAAACCCAATAAAATTGATTGAGAATCTTTAGTTTTTACCATTTTTATTCCTGGACAAATGTGAAATCTAACTCCATAATTTACATTACTTGCATTTTTATCTTTAATTAAGTTATCAGTACCTAAGAAAATTTTCTCTTTTTTCATGAATTTAATTGATCTTTCATGAACATAACCATATCTGTTTTGATATCCATTATGACTGGCTACAATATTTTCAAAATCTTTTTCACTAATAATTTTTTTTTTTAAAATTTTTAATCCCTTACTTAATTGGTTTTCTCGCTGGTTTTCAAAAGGATAATTTTTTTTAAAAATACAAGAAGAGTGATTATTTAAATATAAAGTTGAATGGGCAGCTGTAGATCTACTTAATAGTTTTATTTTATTATTTTTATTTATATCAAAACCTATATTGCAAATTAATTTTTCATCATTAGAAGTTATTTCAAATGATAGGCATCCGGATTGATATTTTTTTGAATATTTAAAATCTGGAGTATTCCCAATATCCATTATAAAAATAATTTTTTTATCTTTTAATATAACATATCCATATTTTTCTTTTGAGTTATCATTAAAATTATAATTAAAATAATTTAAATATTTATTAAATTCTTCGTTTTCCGTTGCTGAAGATCCATTAAATAGAGGTAATTTATTTAAATTTTTTGATAAAAAATTGTATGATTTTCCAGAATTATAAATTATTTCTTCCAAATAATCAGGTACTTGATTTTGTGACTCTTTAATCCATTCTTTTATTAAGATAAAATATTTTAAACAAGTTGTTAACTCTTCGGGATTTCTAGATTTTGTAAATCCCGAATCATCAAAATTATTATTTATAATTTTTTTAAGTATTGATAAACCAAATTTAAAATAATTATTTTGATTTTTAAATGTTAGACCTACCAAAATTAACGATGAACAACAAATTAATTTATTTTCATCATCCTCGAGAGCATCAATGTTTTTTGCTAAATGATTGGTTTGTTTTATAATACTTAAAATAAACTTTGCTTTATACTTTGGAATAGACTCATCTATAGTTAAATTAGAATTTGAAATCCAAGCAATTAGTCTTTTACTTATTATATCTAATTTCCATGTTTCTTCATTAAAATTATGATTGTTGTCAATCCAATTTTCAATAATAGTTTGTGTTGAACTTTTGTTTGTTTTTATATCAAGATATATAAGCCATAGAAAATTATGTAAATTTTGAAATTCAAACTTGTTTTTAGAAGTTAATTTCCAGAGTGAATTTAGTGAAAAACTTTCAATCTTAATTTTTTTTTTATTAAATGATGTTAATGAATTAATAATATTTAATCTTGGTTTGTAAAAAAATTTGGAAGGTAAATTATTTGATATTTTTTTATTATAATAATTCGATTTAAAATAGGTTATTTTTATTTTATGCAGTAAAATTTTGTAAATTGAAAAAAAGTATTCGCTTATACTTTTTATTTTTTGCATTAAATTAATGATTTTTTAGAATTTCAATATTTTTTTTTAAATTACCTTCATTACTTTTAAATATTGTAGTACCTGATACTAAAATATCAACGCCTGCTTTTTTGGCTATTTTAGCATTATCAAAATCAATTCCTCCATCTATTTCAATTTCTACAGAAAGTTTTTTCTGATCAATTTCTTTTCTCAATAATTTAACTTTTTCTAATGTATCTTTAATAAATTTTTGTCCTCCAAAACCTGGATGTACACTCATTATTAAAACTAAATCAATAATATTAATAACAGGTAAAACTTTATCTATGCTTGTTTCTGGATTAAGAGATATACCAACTTTTTTTTTAAATTTTTTTATTTCATCAATTGTTTTAATTAGATTGTCAGTAGTTTCAGGATGTATTGTAATTATATCTGCACCAGCATCAGCAAAATTTTTTATGTATTTGTGGACTGGAGAAATCATTAAGTGGACATCAAAAGGTAGAGAAGTGTGTTTTTTTAGATTTTTTATCATTTCAGGTCCAATAGTTATATTTGGAACAAAATGACCGTCCATTACATCTATGTGAATCAAGTCAGCACCCGCTTTTTCTAATTTAGAAATCTCACTACCCAATTTACCAAAATCTGCTGATAATATAGAAGGGGATATTTTTACCATTGAGGACATAAGAAAATTTATATTTTCATATTTGTGTAAAGTCAAAAAAAAGAAGGGCGAGATAACTCGCCCTTCTTAAGATAATTCAAGAGAATTGTAATTTTTATCTTGCAGTGTCTCCAATATCTTCTACTAGAGCACTAACAGATTTCCTCGGTAGTGTTGACATTTCCATTTTGTATGCAAGGAACCACATCATTCCAACTCCTAATATCCAGAACAATATGTGCCAAGCCCAAATAGATGGTATACCAAACGTCCAAGTAGTAATGTCGTTTGGAGATCCAAAGATATCATTTCCTATCACAGCTCCAGGTCCTATTCCAAAGAATAACCAAGCAATAGTAATTATCCAAGCTGCCGGTTTTAAATTTTCTTTACTTTTAGGAAGTGCTGTGTGACTCGCTAAGAAATCGTGATATTTTTGTCTATGCGAACGTTCCCTAGTATTTTGAGTCATATACGAAATAGGTAGTGCTACCAATAGGTTAAAGAAGATACCCCAGAATGCAGAATGCATTGTCCAAGGCCATCTACCCCAAGGAATAGAATCGCCAAATAAATTTTGACCAATACTTTCCGTCATCATAACAGCTATAATTCCTGCTAACAGACCCCAAGATACTCCTTGTCTTGTCAACCATGGGAAATAACAAACAGCAGCCAGTGGTACCCACATTTGGAAACCAAATGCTACGGCTAATCCTCCCAATAAAACTAGTGCATCTCTTGAGAATGTTGCAACCATTAAAGCTGCACCTACAACAACCACAACACAAATACGTCCCACAAATTTTTGTTCTGCGTGAGACATTTTTGGACTAAAGAATTTTTTGTAAATATCTCTAGTGATCATTGATGCGCAAGTTGACATGTAAGCAGCACCCGTTGATTGCATTGCTGCAAGGGCACATACCGCAAGAAGACCTACAAACCAAGGAGCTGTATCCGCAACCGTATTGATTAAGTAAGGTACAAGATTTCCCTGACCTCCTGTACCAATCGATTCTGGAAGTACATTAGATATGTTTACTCCTGCCGCATTCACAACTGGATCAGCACCTAGAAGGTGTGCTCCCATTCCTTGAGCTGCTGTAAATAAGAATAAGGCAAAGCCTATTCCAAATGAAGAAGCCCAAACTTGTTGTGGTGCAAATGGTTCTGGATCTTTGTTTGAAAACGCCCACATTGAAAATGCTGGTGAAGAATGAATGCCCATAAGAGCAAACATATAAGTTAACACCATCACTCCTGTCCACAATCCTCCAACTGGAGTTTCTTTTCCTAACCCAGCTGTAAACTGTATGACTCCCGGAATTGCAAAGTAAGCAGAGTAATTATCACCTGGAGTTGTACCCCACTTGGTTCCTTCAACTAATGCCACTTTTGCTAAACCTGTGTTCAATGCGTCCCAACCTCCAACGAGGTCGTACGTAACAAAACCTATTGCTACAATTCCAAACCATAGAAGTACACATTGCAATGTATCCACGTAAGCCACGGATCTTAATCCGCCTAATCCTACGTAAAGGGCAACGATAGCAGCTAGTACCCATGTACCAGTTGTTACGCCCCACAAGCCATCAGATAAAACATTAAATAGTTTACCAGATGCTGCAAGTTGTAAACCTAAATAAGGAACTGAGAAACATAAAGCTACGACAACGGTTAATACACGAACCATATCACCCTTAAAGTAATCGGCTAACATTTCTCCCGGAGTTACGTAACCAAAACGTTTTCCAAGTATCCATTGCCTTTTTAAGAACATTACCCCAGTAAATGGAATTGTAATGACATAAAAAGATGCATAAGCATACTGGAAGCCGTCTCTATATATTAGTCCTGGGTGGCCCATAAAGGTCCATCCAGAAAATGATGTAGCTGTGGCGGCCAGCACGAATACCCACATTGGTAGTTTCCTTCCAGATATGAAGTAGTCAGATGCTGTTTTCGCCATCTGCGCTCCTCTTACACCCCAAAAAATACAGTACGCCCAGTATAAGAGTACGAACACTATCAGCCACGTTACTTTTGCTGACATAAAAGGTTCCCCCTTTTTAATTTAATTAATTTAATACTTGTTTTATAAAACAACACATGCCTAGAACAATAATTCTAAGCATTTGAGAAAAGAGTTGTGCATAATATGGTATTCAAATCAAATGATAGTTGAACAAATTTATATACAACTATTAATTGAAATTGTTGTAATTTGGGTGTTATTTAAGGGTATAAAAATAATTTATTAATAATTTTTTATGGATTTGACAAATATTTACATCACTTTTCACGATCCAATTTGGGTCATAGTTTTAAGTACCGCTCTTTTTTTTCCAGTAAGACAGTTGATATGGGTTTTATACGTTAGAAAAAAACAAAAAAATCAAGGAGTCGTTACCGAAGATGAGAAAAGAAATTTAAAAAAACGTGCAAATTTTACTTCTATTTTTTTGTGTATTGTTTTTAGCTATTTATATGTGATTCAGGTTTTTAATTAATGGACATAAACACAAATGTACTAAAAAGGTTTATTATATACATGGCTATATTAACATTTGTCATGTTTACGGTATGGGCTCTTGTTAGATCTTTTATGAATAGACCTCCTGGAGACTATGAAACTGAGGTTTGTGATATTCGTCTTAAAGATAAAAAATATGACGAAGCAATTATAGCGGCTAACACTGCTTTACAAAGGACCCCAAATCATAGAGGAGCCATTATGTGTAAAGCTTTAGTATTTATTTCTCAAAAGAAATACAAAAAAGCAAATGTTCAGTTAAATTATTTAATAAATTTTTTAGAAGAAAATTTAGAAGATGATGATAAAACAGGAAAAGGTACTTTGGCAGCTTCATACGCCAATCGAGGAATTATAAAAGATAGAAATGAAGATTATGAAGGAGCTTTAAAAGATTACGTAAAAGCACTTGGAATTGATTATGAAGCAGTTGCTGGTCCTGGTTTAGGTACAGTAATTCTTAACTATAAATTTAAATCGTCATCAGTAAAAGAAAGAGCTTTATATTTAAATGAACAACTCCAACTCCCCAAAAATGAAAGAATATTAAAAATAAAAGAATTAGACGAGGGACAAGTAATGCATAAACCTGGTAAACTTTAAAAACTTATTAGTCCTAATACATCTTTAAACAGTACTAAAAAAAAATAAACAGCTGCAATACATCCAAAAAGCAATCTTACAAAGTCTTTTTCCCCATCAGGATTTTTATAAGTAATTCCATGATGTGCGATTAGAGCAGTAACAACTAAAAAAATAATATTAACTAATTTTTCATATTCTTGCGGAATAAAATCAAACATTAATTTTTATTTTTTGTCTTTATATAGTTCTGGATAAACAACTGATTTTTCAATATAGGGTGGGTAAAAGCCCGCAGGTTCTTCAAAATAATTGGCAGCCCAAAAATGAGTTGCTATAAAGACAAATAAGATAATTATTGTATACAAAATTCCGCGATTTCTTCTTTGTTTTTCATCATAAATATATGCACCAAATTCATGATCATATATATGATATTTTTCATCATAGCTATTTAATACATTTGCTTTATCTAATTTTAAAATATCTCTTGCGTAATATGTTACCCAAATAGGTATTATTTCCGTGACCATATATTCACTGAATATTTTATCTATTTTATCTTCAGGAAGTTCTTCTCTATACCAAACTTTGTAAGCTAGCTGAATTAACTGAAATTCACCTATTTGAAGTATATTTGCTGCATTGAGAATTTCTGATCTTTTAGGACTATCATTCCAATCAGGTTTGGCCAAGGTTTTTAAAAAACCGTTCATAAATTGTTTAATCTATTTGTTTTGTCTATTTTCAACTAATCTATCAACAACTGATGGATCAGCTAAAGTTGTAGTATCTCCAAGTTGATCATGTTCATTAGCCGCAATTTTTCTTAAGATTCTTCTCATTATTTTTCCTGATCTAGTTTTAGGTAAACCAGGAGTAAACTGTATAAGATCTGGAGTTGCAATGGGTCCAATTTGTTTTCTTACCCAAAGTTTTAAATCTCTTTCAAGTTCGCCTGATGGTTTTTCTCCAGTGTTTAAGGTTACATAGCAATATAAACCATTTCCTTTAATGTCGTGTGGATAACCAACAACTGCTGCTTCAGCTACTTTTGGATGTGCAACAAATGCACTTTCTATTTCTGCAGTACCGAGATTATGTCCAGAAACGATTATAACATCATCTATGCGTCCTGTGATCCAGTAATACCCATCTTTGTCTCTTTTACACCCATCACCTGTAAAATATTTTCCATCATATTGAGAAAAATAAGTATCAATAAATCTTTGATGATCTCCATATACTGTTCTCATCTGTCCAGGCCATGATTGACTTATACACAACCTTCCTTCACAGGCACCCTTTAAAGTATTTCCTTTTTCATCAACAATAGCTGGTCTAATTCCATAAAATGGCTTTGTTGCTGAGCCAGGTTTTAAATCAATCGCTCCTGTTTGAGGGGCAATTAGTATACCGCCCGTTTCAGTTTGCCACCATGTATCCACTATTGGACATTTACAATCGCCAACTATTTTATAGTACCATATCCAAGCTTCTGGATTAATAGGCTCTCCAACGGTTCCTAAAAGTTTAAGAGATTTTCTACTTGTTTTTTTAACTGGGCCCTCTCCTTCTTTCATGAGAGCCCTCAGTGCCGTTGGGGCAGTATAAAAAATATTTACTTTGTATTTATCAACTATTTGCCACCATCTAGAACTGTCAGGATAATTCGGCACGCCTTCAAACATTATTGTAGTAGCTCCGTTAGCTAAGGGTCCATAAATAATATAGCTATGTCCTGTAATCCATCCTATATCGGCAGTACACCAATAAATGTCCTTATTTTTATAATTAAAAATATATTGATGCGTCATTGATGCATACACCATATATCCACCTGTGGTGTGTAAAACTCCTTTAGGTTTTCCTGTTGAACCTGATGTGTAAAGTATAAATAGTGGATCTTCGGCATTCATTTCTTCAGGAATGCACTCATCAGAAACATTTGAAATAATTTCATTATACCAAATATCTCTACTTTCTACCCAATTGACTTCGTTACCAGTTCTTTTTATAACCACACATTTTTTTATGTCTCGACATTTACTTAAAGCTTCATCAGTAATTTTTTTTAATGGAATAATTTTGCCTCCTCTTATTCCTTCATCTGCTGTAATAATATAATCAGATTCACAATCATCTATTCTCCCAGCTATTGAATCTGGAGAAAAACCTCCGAAAATAATAGAATGAACAGCGCCAATTCTTGCACAAGCTAACATTACAAAAGCAAGTTCGGGTATCATGGTTAAATAAATAGTAACTCTATCACCCTTTTTGATTCCTATACTTTTTAATCCATTAGCTGCTTTACACACATTTTTATGAAGTTCTTTGTAACTAATATTTTTTGATTCCTCAGGATTATCCCCAACCCAAATTATTGCAGTTTTATTTTTTTTGGTTACTAGATGTCGATCTATACAATTCGAAGAAGCATTTAGTGTTCCATCGTAAAACCACTTTATTTTAACTTCTGTTTTACTGAATTTTACATCCTTAACTTTTTTATAAGGTTTTATCCAAGTAATTCTTTTTCCTTCTTTTTTCCAAAAACTTTCATTATCTTTGATAGATAAACTGTATTTCTTCTCATAAGACTTTTTATTTGCATAAGCTTTTTTTTCCCAGTCTTTGGTTGTTTTAATAATCAATTCTTTTTCATTATCTAAGTCTACTTGTTTTCTAGTCCTAGAAATTTTGGATGTTCTTTTATTTAAATTGCTACCAAATCTTCTTTTTTTATTTTTTTTTACCACTAGTACCCCTTTAATATTAATTTATTTTACTCATCTTATATATTTTTTTCCAGTATTTTATATCAACTTCCATAACGGACAATCTACTTTGGCTTACTAGTGCCAATTCTTTAAAAAACTTGTTATTTTTAATTTCTTTTAATGTTACTGGTTTTGTTAATTCATCTTTTGCACGAACCATAACTGCTATAAACTTATTTGTTTTATCTGAATTGTCTTTAAAATATTCTTTAACTATTTCCACAATTCCTACGATTTTTTTTTCTTTACCAGTATGATAAAAAAAACATAAATCATTTTTTTTCATATATTTTAAATTTTTAGTTGCTTGATAATTTCTGACACCATTCCATTCCACACTTTGATTTTTTGCCTTTAATTGATCAGACCAAGACCAATCCTCAGGTTCAGTTTTCAGCAACCAATATTTCATTTAAAATTTTATTCCAGTTCCTTTTAGAAAAGGAGCTTTTTCGTCAAGTGGCCATCTAGCTTTTGCTGGAAAATCAAGTTTGTTTAAAAAACCCAATTTAAATCTTTCTATACCAGCCCACGCAATCATTGCGGCATTATCACTGCATAAATTTTTAGGTGGAAATATAGGCTCAAAATTATGCTGTGTTGATAAATTTTTTAGTTTTTCTCTTATTTTCAGCCAAAAGATGATAAAAGGGTTGATTCTTTCTAGGTCTAACATCTTTAGGTATTGAACGGTACCATTCTTCTGAATTATTAAATTCAAAATCAACATCGTAAATCACACCTCTAAAGTCAAAATGCTTATGTCTTACTACATTTCCTATTGAAAATTTTGCGGTATTAATTGCCATTAGATAAGTTAAAAATAGTTACATTTAAAAAAAAATCAATAGTAAAAAATGATTTAAAGTTATATGGATATTATAGTGAATTTTAAATGAGTAAACCACTTATAAAATTTATTACAGACTTTGGACCTCTTTTAATCTTTTTTATTTTTTACTACCAAAGCGGACTTGACCTTAGTGTTGCTATACCTCCTTTAATTATTGCAACTCTAGTATCACTTGCAATAATTTATTTTTTAGAAAGAAAGATACCACTTATACCCCTAACCAGTGGAATTTTAATAACATTCTTTGGAGGTCTTACTTTATATTTTAACAATCCAATTTTTGTTTATATGAAACCAACCGTGGTAAATATTTTATTTGCATTAGTTCTAATATTTGGAAAATTTTTTTTAAAAAAACCATTACTTAAACAATTGTTTAAAAGTTCTTTTAATTTGTTAGATGAAGGATGGAGAAAATTTAACGATCGATGGATATTATTTTTTTTATTTCTTGCTGTTTTAAACGAAATAGTTTGGAGAACTCAATCAGAAGAATTTTGGGTAAATTTTAAAGTCTGGGGTCTAATGCCAGTTTCTTTTATATTTGCTGCATTTCAAATTCCTCTGATAAAAAAATATAGAATTAATAAGTAGATGAATCATTTAAAACTAATAGCTAAAAACTCAAATTCACTAACGGAAAAAAGTAATTATTTTTTTAACAAATTTGAATTAAAAATAATTCTAAATTTTTATTCCCAAATGGTTTCTAAAGGTTTTTTGAAAGATTATGGATTAAATATCTCAAAAGAAGAAGTTAGTTTTAATGTGTATAAAAGAGCTTCTGAAAACCCGGAATTTCGAATATGTAAAAATTTTAGACTAAAAAATAATAATTTAAAGTATTTTACCTTAGATTCTAGGGGAAATATTTTAAAAATGTCTAAGAATTTAGAAGAACTATTAAATAATACAAAATGGAAAAACTTGAAACTTGTTAATTAAAAAATTACCTTCTTTGACCAAACAATCTTAACAACATTATAAATAAATTAATGAAGTCTAAATAAAGAGTTAATGCACCCATAACTGCTTTTTTACCTAAAACTTCACCACTATCGCTAACCAAATACATATTTTTTATTTTTTGAGTATCATAAGCAGTCAACCCAACAAATACTAAAACTCCAATTATGGAAATAACAAAATACATCATAGTAGACTTCATAAAAATATTTACTATTGATGCAATAATTATTCCTATTAAACCCATCATCAAAAAAGATCCAAGTTTTGTTAAATCTCTTTTAGTAGTGTAGCCATATATACTCATTGCACCGAAAGTACCTGCGGTAATAAAAAATACCCTTGTTATACTTGTCCCTGTATAGACTAAAAAAATTGAGGATAAAGATGCACCCATCAAAGCAGCGAATATCCAAAAAGTAGTCTGTGCCTTTGATGAACTCATTTTAGCAATTCCAAAACTCATGTAGAAAACAATACCTAGAGGTGCAAGCATTACAATCCACTTTAAAGCCGAATTATAAAGGGCATTACCAATGTTTGTTAGGCCAATGATTGCTCCCTCAGAATTTGTTACAACGGAAAGTTTAAATAACAATAAAGATATAAAACCCGTCAAAAATACGCCTGAGGACATATAATTATAAACTTTTAACATATATGACCTTAAACCCTCATCCACTTCATGAGTTGCTGCGGTAGTTGTTTTTGATCGAATATTTTGTCTATTAAATTCCATGGTAGCTATATATAAGCTAGAGAATAAAATTTCAATATGTTGAAAAAATTTAATTAATCTTTAATAATGTAGAAAATCTATGTATCAAAAATTTTTAAAGGCTTTAAATATTTCTTTTGTACTAGTTTTAATGTCCTTTTCAGCTTTGTATGCTGAAAATCCTCAAAGTATTGGTAAATTTAAGGACTGGGAAAGTTTTATTGTCACTGAAAACAACAATAAAGTTTGTTTTGCTCAATCTATTCCAATATTAAGAGCTCCAAAAAAATTTGAAAGAGATCCTTCAAGACTATTTATAAGTTTTAGACCCACTGAAAACATAGAAAATGAAGTAAGTGTTACAACAGGATATGTATTTCAAAAAAAAACGCCGGTGAAAGCTAAATCAGGAAAAAAGACTTTTGATTTTTATTCTCAAGAAAATTTTGCATGGATTCTTGATGCTGAAGAAGAACAAAAATTTATCAAAGCAATGAAAAAAGCTTCACGGTTAATGATTGTTGCAAGAACAGATAAGGGGAAACAAACTATCGATCACTATTCATTAATGGGATTTTCCAAGGCTTATGACACAGCCAAAAAAAATTGTGTATAAAATTTTCAATAATCTAAGATAACAAACCTAAAATATTACTTTGAAAATGAAGAAAAAGAAAATTGTTCTTGCCTTCTCTGGTGGATTAGACACATCAATTATTCTTAAGTGGCTTCAAGAAAATTATAAAGCTGAAGTTATTGTTTACACTGCTGACATAGGACAAAAAATAAATAAAAAAGCAATTATTAAAAAGGCGAAATTATTAGGTGTAAAAAAAATTATTATTGATAATTTAAAGAACGTTTTTGTAAAGGAATATGTTTATCCGATGATAAGAGGCCATGCTATTTACGAGGGAATTTATCTATTAGGCACTTCAATTGCCAGGCCTTTAATCGCAAAAAAACAAATAGGGATAGCAAAAAAATATAAAGCTTACGCGGTTTCTCACGGATCGACAGGAAAAGGAAATGACCAGGTAAGATTTGAGCTTGGATATTATTATTTCGGTCCTAAAATTAAAGTGATTGCTCCGTGGAGAATATGGAAATTAAATTCAAGAACGGATTTAATTAAATATGCAAAAAAAAATAAAATACCCATACCTAAAGATAAAAAAGGTGCTTCACCATTTTCTGTGGATGACAATTTATATCACACATCAACTGAGGGTAAGGTTTTAGAAAATCCTAAAAATCAGGCGCCAGAATTTATTTTTCAAAGAACTACTTCTCCTGAAAAAGCACCAAATAAAGCTACTCATGTAACTATAGGATTTAAAAATGGAGACCCAACAACAGTTAATGGTAAAAAATTATCTCCCGGAAAACTTTTACAAAAATTAAATATCCTTGCGGGTAAGAATGGCATTGGCAGAGTTGATCTTGTTGAGAATAGATTTATTGGAATAAAATCAAGGGGTATTTACGAAACACCAGGTGGAACTTTATTAATGACCGCTCATAGAGCAATTGAATCTGTTACCTTAGATAAAGCTACCATGCATAAAAAAGATGAGATTATGCCAAAATACGCAGAACTTATTTACAATGGTTATTGGTATTCAAAAGCAAGATTTAAACTTCAAAAAATTGTGGATCTCAAAAGAAATAAAGTAAATGGATCTGTTAAGTTTAAATTATACAAAGGTAATATTACAATTGTTTCAAGACAAACTAGGAGTAGTGCTTATTCCATGAAGAAGGTTTCCTTTGAAGAAAACAAAACATTTAATAAATTAAATGTTGAAAGATTTATTAATTTTCATAAGAAAAAACTTCTTTAAAAGTAGCAATAAAATACAAACACAAATAATCTTAATATTAATTTTATTTGGACTGAGCTTTTTTAAAACATTCAACGGTATTGTTAAGTAAACAGGCAATTGTCATGGGACCAACACCACCTGGGACTGGTGTGATTGCTTTAGCTACTTTAGAAACTGCATCAAAATCAACATCACCTACTAGTCCAGAATCGGTTTTATTAATTCCAACATCAATAACGATTGCGCCTTTTTTTACCCAATCTCCTTTAACTAATTTAGGTATTCCTACTGCCGCAATAATTATATCTGCTCTAAGACATTCGGTTTTTAAATCTTTTGTCTTTGAATGGGTAATAGTTACCGTACAATTCTCTTTTAAAAGCAGTTGTGTCATGGGTTTTCCATTTAAATTTGATCTTCCAATCAATACCGCATGTTTTCCACTTAAATTTTTTTCAACCTGTTTGATTAGTAAACTGCAGCCAAAAGGCGTGCAAGGAATACTACTATCATAACCTGATGATAAATTACCTACATTCATTGGATGAAAACCATCTACATCTTTTTCCGGATCTATAGTTTCTATAACTTTTCTCTTATCAATATGTTTAGGAAGAGGTAGTTGAACTAATATCGCTGAAACTTCATTATTATTATTGAGTTCCTCTATTTTATCTAAAAGAACCTTTTCTTCCAGATTTGCTGGATATCGAATAACCTCAGAATTAATTCCTACCTCAATTGCGGATTTTTCTTTATTTCTTACATAAATTTTACTAGGAGCATCTTCACCAACCAATATTACGGTTAATCCTGGAACAGCATTATATTTAGACTTTAATTCAGCTACTGTTTTCTTTAATTCATTTCTTAAGTCGGCTGCTGCTTTTTTTCCATCAATCTTAAACATAATTTTAACTAAAATAAATTTGGCGCAAGTAATTCAAAAAATAAATTCCTAATAAAAATTAACAATAGAATCAATACAACCGGTGAAATATCTATTGAACCTAGATTAGGGATAAATCTTCTAATTTTGTTTAGAACAGGATCTGTTAATTGGTGAGTTGCATTTAGTACTGCAAAAACAAATTTATTTTGAGTGTTTAAAACATTAAATGCTACTAACCAACTAAGCATGACATTAATTATAATAAGCCAAATATAAATATTTATAACACTATCTACTAGGAGGAATATTGATTTCATTTTTTTTCAACATAAATAGACTGACTAGGAAATGCAAAAGATGCATTATTTTTTTCTACAATTTGTTTAATTTCAATTGCTAGTCGTTCTTTAACCTTAAGCCATTCATCCCAATCATCTGTTACTGTAAAGCACCTAATGTACATATCAATAGAGCTATCAGAAAATTTATCTACTCTAACAGCATAACCTAAGCCGGTTTTATAATCTTTATGAGTAGTAATATATTTTTCTATTTCGTCTCTAATTTTTTTTAGTTGTTCAACAGTTGTGTTATATTGCAATGTTATAATCCAACTGATTATCCAATTAGTTGTTGCACTTACATTAATTACAGCGTTTTCGGCAAATTGAAAATTTGGAATAATTGCAAGCGATTTATCAAATTTTCTAACTACTGTGGATCTAAATCCAATACGTTCCACAATACCCTCAATAATATTTTCAACAATAATCCAATCTCCAATTTTAAATCTTTTCTCTACAAGAACTAATATTCCAGAAATCAAGTTTTTAAATAAATCCTGTGCTCCCAGTGCAACCGCAACACCCAATAAACCTAACCCAGCAATAATTGGTCCAATTTTTATACCCCATAAATCTAATACAGCAGCAGCACCTAAGATAATTATAAGTATTTTTAGTGCCTTCAATATCCAGCCGATTAGTTCTCTTGTTAAAACTTTTTCTAAACTTCCCAGAAGATATGAAACTGGCTGGATAAATTGATGCAATAACCAAAAAATTAATATTGTAATTAGTGATTTATTTAAATTATTAATGAATTGCTGAGACTCTGAACTAAATTCTAAATAATTACTTGCAATAAAAAAACCTATTACAATTGGAAAAAATTGAGCAGGACCTTTCATCGCTTCTACAAAAGTATCATCAAGTTTATTTGAAGTTTTTTTTGCTATTTTTTCTAAACGTCGAATTATGATTTTACCAATTAATCCTCTAAACAATAAAAAAATTAGAAAGATTCCAAGGCCAATTAATGTTTGAAATATATCAATTCCTAAAATACCCTCATTCCAAACTTCTAAAAATAAATTTATAAAATTTTTAAATACATCCATAAATTAATTTACTTTATTTAAAAAAAATTCTTCCTCCCCTGGATTAAAAAAAATAATTTTTTTCCATTTAATAAATTCTAGTACACTCGATATTTTTTTGCTAAGGCACATTAAATTAGTTTGTGTCATTACGTCAACTAATGAGTATTTACCAATTAAATCTTTTAAATTAATAGCGCTCTTTTCTGAATATACACAAATAACATCTGGTTTGTTTTGTTTTATATATTCTAAAGTATTTTGTTCAATTTGGACAACCGGTTCTGAGGTATAATTAACTATCCTATCAACTAAATAACCTTTTTTTGTTAATTCAATATCTAAATCTTTTGAAATAAATTCACTACTTATATAAATTAACTTTCCAGTTTTTTTATCAAAAGTTCTAATAATTAATTCAATAAGTGCATTAACATTATCACCCGCGGATATCGCATTATAAAACCCAAAATTTTTTGCTTTCTTTTCGGTGACTTCACCTACACAAAAACAATAAATATTTTTAGGAATATCATTAATATTTAAAAATTTTATTGCATTTGCACTAGTAAAAATTATTCCTTTATAATCTTTAAAATTAATATTTTCGCTAGAAATTTTTCTAACACTTATGAGAGGAAGATATGTAATTGTATGATTAATAATTTTTAAATTTCTTATTAATTCTAAAGAATCTTCAATTGGTCTAGTTATAATAACATGCATATTGGTATATTATCTTTTTTTGTAAGTATTTCCCGCTTTAGCAATAAGTTCTTGTCCTACTTTAATTCCAATTTTTTTGGCTTCTTCAACTCTACCAGAAGTTTTGGCTGAAAATTTTTTTTTACCATCTGTTGAAAAAAGTTCACTTTTTAATGTTATCAAATTACTATTAATCATGGCAAGTCCTCCGACTGCAGTGTCACAGTCACCCTTGATTGTTTTAAGCATTTCTCTTTCAGCAAGTACACAATTAAAAGTATTTTGATCGTTAACTTTAGAAATTAATTTTAAAATTTTTTCATCGTTTTTGCGCGTTTGCAAAGCTATTACACCTTGCCCAACACAAGGTAACATTTTTTCAACAGAAAAAATTTGGGTTATTTTTTTTTCTAAACCTAATGTTTTTACACCTGCATAAGATAAAACAATTGCATCATATTCTTTTTGTTCCAATTTATTAATTCTTGTATCTATATTGCCTCTAATAAGAATTATATTTAAGTTCTTTCTCAATATATGTAATTGTGCGTATCTTCGAAAAGAACTAGTTCCAACAACTGAATGAGGTTTTAAATCAATTATTGATTTGTGATTGAGACTTATAAAAACATCTCTTGGATCATTGCGTTTTAAGAAAATTTTTGTTTCCAAACCTTTTGTTTCATCTGAAGGTAAATCCTTTAAAGCATGAACTGCAATATCGATCTTTTTAGCTAGTAATTCTTCTTCAATTTGTTTAGAAAAAAGTCTCTTACCTCCTATTTTCGCTAAACTTTTGGTATGATGAATATCACCCGATGTTTTTATGATTTTTATATCAATATTTAAATCTGTATAATTATTTAAAATGGCTTTTTTCGCTTTTTCCGCATACAGAATAGCAAGTTTGCTTCCTCTTGATCCCAAAATAATTTTATTTTTATTCATTTATTTAAATTATAGAACTTATTTATATTGATTTTTTTGTGAATTGGTAAAATATAAATTAATGAAAAAACAACTAACTTTTTTAGGTATAGAAACAAGTTGTGATGAGACAGCGGCTGCAATAGTTAGAGAAAATTCAAACGGAAATGGCGAAATACTTTCAAATATCGTTTCAAGTCAGGTTGAAGAACATAAAGAATATGGAGGAGTTGTTCCCGAAATAGCTGCAAGAGCACATGTTGAAAAAATAGATTATATTATCAATAAAGCCTTAAAAGAAAGTAAAACAAATATTCATGACGTTGATGGAATTGCTGCAACAGCTGGACCTGGTTTAATTGTATGTTTAACAGTTGGATTAAGTATCGCAAAAAGTATTTCTGCATCTATTAATAAACCTTTGGTAGCTGTTAATCATTTGGAGGGCCATGCTTTAAGCCCTAAAGTTTTAAAAAAAATAAATTTTCCATATTTATTATTATTAATTTCTGGAGGGCATACGGAATTTTTGGAAGTAAAAGGAGTTAACAATTATACTAGATTGGGAACAACAATTGATGATGCTGTAGGGGAAGCTTTTGATAAAACTGCCAAACTCTTAGGAATAGAATTTCCCGGAGGACCAAAAATTGAAGTTCTTGCTAAACAAGGTGATGAAAATTATTATAAACTTCCAAAACCAATAATTAATAGGGGGGGGTGTAATTTATCTTTTGCTGGCTTAAAGACCGCGGTTCTTAAAATTTCTAAAAAAATAAAAAATGAACAGGAAAAATACCATCTCGCAGCTTCATTTCAAAAAACAATAGAAGAGATACTCGTAGAAAAAAGTAAATATGCAATGGATTTATTTATAAAAAAACAAGATATTGAAAAAAAAATTTTTGTAATTGCAGGAGGTGTAGCATCAAATAATAAAATAAGAGAAAAACTAAAAAATTTATCAACACAGCATAATTTTGAGCCTATATTTCCACCTAAAAATTTATGCAGTGATAATGCCGCAATGA
>AZHR01000013.1 GCA_000504625.1 alpha proteobacterium SCGC AAA240-E13 | reverse complement strand
AAAGGCGGACCGGTAGAAGATTATTACCTTAAAGATCTGGATGCAAATCTCATAGAAGATGAGCGAATTCAATTCGAGGCTTTTTATAATGCTCTAACTTCTGGTAAAGATAGAAAATGGTTGCAACAATCGTCAATGGATACCTGGATTTTGATGGAAGCTTGCAATGAGTCTGCAAAAAGAAATGAAAAAATATCTATTAAAAACTTAAAAAAATTTTTATATGAAATGTGATATTTAATGAACTGAAGGTAATGAGAAATAATTTATTGATTGTAGGAGGAACGGCTGGATTTATGATATCTGCTTTAAAGAGTTTTTTAAAAAAAAAATACAAAATATTTGCCACCTATAATAATGAAAAAAGTATGCTAAATATTCCTAATTATCTTAGAAATTCAAAAAAAATAAAATTTATTAAGTTAAATTTAGAAACAGAAGATAGAAGAATTTTGGAAATATTAAAAGAAAATAAAGTTGAAGCCGATATGATTATTAATACGGTGGGAGGATCGTTTGGGATAAAAGATTATCCATATAGTTTGGATAATTGGCAAAAATCTTTAGATTTAAATATATTAAAACATATATTAATAAATAATTTTTTTTTAAAGAAAATGGTAAGAAATAAATTTGGTAGAATTTTATTTTTTTCTACTTCTGCTGTTGAAGATACAAATGCATCAATTACATATTCTGCATCAAAAGCTTTTTTAGAAAATTATGTAGTAAAAAGTGCATCTCTATTTGGTAAACACAATGTTTTAACGAATTGTATTAAGACTAGTGTGATAGCTGCTAAAAATAACAACTGGTATAAGGCTACACAATCTAAACCCGATTATGTGAGTAAATTTGCTAAAAGATATCTTACAGTAGAAAGGGTAGGAAAAGCAGAAGATCTTATTGATTTTATTAATCTTATTATTTCATCGGAAAACAAATTTATGAATGGATCTATAGTAAGGATTGATGGTGGCATTAAATCTGCTTCTTGATTAAAATGTTTATATGCTATAATGTTCAAAAATTGAACAGTATATGATATAAAAATTTAAAATAAAGCAAATAAAAAAAAAGTCAAGGAAAGAGTTTTCAAAAAAAAGTGATAAAAATTGCAATAGTTTAAAATTGGAATAAATATTATTAAATGAAATTAAAAAGTTTAAAATTCTTGCAAAATTTTGCGGAAAAAGCAAAAAAAAGAAATAAAAAAATAGTTTTATGTCATGGTGATTATGACTTCATACATTTGGGACATATTAAACATTTTAAAGCAGCAAAAAAATTTGGCGATTATCTTATTGTTAGCATTACCAGTGATAATAAAATGCAAAAGGGTATTAATAGACCTATATATAAAGCGGAAGAAAGAGTGGAGTTTTTATCATTGTTATCGATAATTGATTACTTATATGTTGATCAAAATATAAGTGCAACTGAAGTAATTTCAAAAATTAAACCAAATTATTATGTTAAAGGAATAGATTATTTAGATCACAACAACGACATCACGGGTAATATATTAAATGAAAAAAAAATTGTAGAAAAATATGGTGGCAAATTAGCTTTTACAAATGAACAATCTTTTTCAGCTTCTAGTTTAATTAATAGGTTTAATTTAGATAATAGATTAATTACATTAATAGAAAAGATGAAAAAAAAATATGATTACTTTAAAGTTAAAAAAATTATTGAAAGTATATCGGATAAAAAAATTTTAATAATTGGAGATACTATAATAGATCAATATGTGTATGTTAAAGGATTAGGTAAGCCCTCAAAAGAGAATATAGTAGCCAGTTTATATGATTATAAAGAACTTTTTTTAGGAGGGGTTTTTGCGTCTGTAGGCAACATTTCTTCTTTTTGCAATAATGTTGATTTTTTAACTATAATAGGTAATAGCAAGGAAGATTATAAATTTATAGAACAAAACATTCCAAAAAAGGTTAAAAAAAAAATTTTTCTAAAAAATAAATTTACTACTACTAAAAAAATTAGATATATCGAAAAAAACCATTCTAAACTTACAAAATTATATGAAATTTATGAAATGAAAGATGATCCATTAAGTAAAAATAATGAAAAAAAAATATTTAATTATTTGCAACATAATTTATCTAAATATGATTTCGTTATGGTTAATGACTATGGTCATGGTTTGCTTACGAAAAAAATTATCAATATTATTTGTAAAAAATCAAAATTTTTAGCAGTAAATGCTCAAATAAATGCTGGCAATAGAGGTTTTAATCTCATTACAAAATACAAGGGAGCATCATATTATTGTGTTGATATTGACGAAGCTAGATTTGCCTTACAAGATAAATATTTGAAAACTAATGAAATACCTAGCTCAATTCTAAAAATGACTAAAGGAAAAAATATTACAATTACAATGGGACACAAAGGAAGTGTGAGTCATCTTACCAAAAATAAAACTTTTTATATGCCATCATTTACAAATGTTGTTGTTGATACAATGAGTGCTGGAGACGCTTATTTTGCTCTATCATCAATGTTGATTTATTTGTCAAAATCGGTTGAGTTATCAGCATTTGTGGGGAACCTAGGGGGAGCAATAACCGTCGGAGTACCAGGATGTGTTCCAATAGAAAAATCAAAATTTTTTGAAACTTTAAATGTTTTGTTTAAAACATAGTCATTCATATAAGTAAAATATTTTAAATGTGTGGAATTACTATTACATCTTGTTCAAAGCGAATAAACTTAAGCACAAGAATTAAACCATTAAATATTGCAAAAAGAATTAAAAACTTAATTAAGTTTAATAAATTTATTGAGATAAATAAACTTCTTGAATTAAGTATACTATATAAGAGTGATTCAAATTTTTTAAATTATTTTAAGTTTTCTGAAGAGAGAAGAGAAGTAAAATTATGCAAAGATTTATTAGTACATTATTTAAATAAAAATAACAAAAATATTCTTAAACAGAATTGGGAAAATGTGGAGAAAATCCATGATATTATTTGGTTTTTAGGAGAAGAGTTAAATAAAAGGTATTTATTTGTAAAAAAATTTATCAACAAAAATAATTATAACAACCAATCTATAATTTTTTTTAAAACGTTAAATTCAGTTATAAACTCAATTAATTATCTTGAAATTAGAGGAAGAGATTCACTTGGACTTATGTTGAATATCTCAATAAAAAAAAATAGAAAAAATATTCTTATTATAAAAAAAAAATTTAGTAATAAAAATTATTACATTAGAGAAAAAAAAGATTGTATTGTTTTAAACGTTACTTATAAAACGTGTAACATTTTTGGTTCATTGGAAGATAACTCTAAAGAGATTCTGGACAAAATGAAAAAAGATGAACTAATTCTAAAATTACTAAAAACCGGTGATTTTGAATACATTAATATAGTTACTCACACAAGATGGGCTTCCATTGGTCAAGTAAATTTACAAAATACTCACCCTTTAGTAAACGTTGAAGAGGTATCAAAAAAATTGCCAACCGTATTTTCTGTTATGAATGGAGATATAAATAATTATGAAAAAATTATTTCAAATGTAAAAAAAATTAAAGGCGTCAAATATAATAAAACTAATAAAAGTGATACTTTAGCTTTATCACATCTTTTTAATAATAAATGCGATTTTAAAAATTTGAATAAAATTAAAAAAAAAATAATGAAAACCGAAGGATCATATACTGGGGCAGTTCTTTCTGACGATGATATTTCTAAAATTCTTTTTATAAAACAAGGTAATTTAGGTTTGTATTACGGTGAAAATAAAGATAGAAAATTTTTTTCATCTGATATTTATGGATTAGTTGAAGAATGTATAAAATTTTATGAGTTTAAAAAAAATTCTTATTTTTTATTTGACAGCAAAAATAATAATGAAAAGTTAAAAGTTTTTGATTTATTTTCAAACAATAAAAAAATTATTAATTCTAAAATGTTGGAGAACATATCTATTAGTTTAAGAGATATATCAAAAAAAAGTTTTTCTTATTATTTAGAAAAAGAAATATATGAAACATCCGAAATAATTAACAAAACTTTTTTTAATTATATAGAAAGTAAAAATTTACGATCAACAAAAAATAGCAATTTATTTATTAATAAAGATTTACCAAAATTAAATTCAATTATTAACAAAATAAAAAAAGGAAAAATAAACAGAATTATAGTTACTGGCATGGGTACTTGCTATACAGCAGCAGAGGTAATTGCACTTTATATGAAGAATAAAATACTCAAATATTTACCAGAAGTTAATATTTCAGCGAGTTTAGCTAGTGAAGCTAGCGCATTTGATATGCCAAAAGATTTATCCAATGTTTTGATCATAGCTATTGCTCAGTCAGGTACTACCAAAGATACAAACGTTTATTTAGATATGGCCAAAAAAAGAGGTGCACTGACCATCTGTTTTCTGAATAAAAGAAAAGGAGATATTTCATATATTGTTGATAAAACTTTGTATCTTGCTAACGGAAGAAGTATTGAAATTGCTGTTCCATCCACAAAAACATATATATGTCACATAATATTAGGATATATATTTACTTTATATTTATTAACGAAGACTACATATAGTTTAAAAAAAATTAAAAATGAACTAATCCAAATTTTAAAAATACCGAAATTAATTTCATCAGTTTTAGATAAAAATAATAAAAAAAGTATAAATTTAAATAAATTATTTGCAAAATTTTCAAAAAACCAAGATTGGTACTGCTTATTTGATAGCTCTTCAAAACATTATGCAAGTATGGAAATTAGAATAAAATTATCAGAATGTTGTTATCACTCTTTGCCGTATATGAATGTAAACGATTTTATTCAAAATAAAGTTAAAAATTCAATATTGATTTACAATTTTGGTGTAAAATTTATTGATCTAAATTTAATCATCAAAAAACTAATTAAAGACAATAATTATATAGTTCTTATTGGAGCAGAAGATGAGTTAAGAAAAATTAAAAAAAATAGGATGATTTTTAAGATGCCAAACCCTCAAATTTCAAGTAATTTTTCTATTATACCTTCAGTAATTAATGGTCAAATTTTGAGCTTAAGAGTAGCAAAACATCTTAATAACAGAGGAGATTTTTTTAAAAGATTATCAACAGATTTGAAAGAGAACAGAAATTACAAATATTTAAAAAAATTTATAGGTTTAAATATAAAACAAACATTTTTAATAAATTATCCATTTAAAAAAATATTGAATTTAAAAAGTCGAATAAAAAGAATAATTTTAAAAAAACAAAAAAATATATATCAAGAATTAAAGATTCTAGATTATCTAGATAAATATTCACGTAGACCTATTGATACAATCAAACATCAAGCAAAAACAATAACGGTTGGAACTGAAAGGATTGCTGATAAGAAATCTGAAAAAAATAATGAAATAAAATTTACTAAGAAAAAAAATCTAAAAAAACCTACTAAGTTTAACTTTATTAACTTCTCATTTATCAACGCAAATTTTATTAAAAAAATATATCTTATAAGCAATAATGTAGATAATTGTTATATTGATTTTATGAAAAGATATTTAAATTATTTTCATCAAAACATAAAAAATTTTCCTGAAACATTTATAAAGAAGCACGATTCTAATATTAATGATAGGATAAATAATTATCTTTTGATTAAAATTGCTAATAAAGAAAATAATAACGAATTCAATAAAATAAATTTAGATATTTATTATTCTAATAAAAAAAGTCATTCAGTTACTGTGAATAAAATTAAAAATACTATTCTTAAAAATGAAAAAAATGAATTTATCGTAAATTTTTTAAAGATACTTGAAATATGTAATTCTATTATCTTTAACTTATCTAGCAAAGAAAAACGTAGCACTTTTTATTTTCATCTACAAAAACTAATTTTTCAAATCGAAAACTCTTTTAAATTTTATAAAAAGAATAGACTTTCTTTCAAGATACTTTTTTTAAAAAAAAGATTATTATCAAGTAATAATATTAAATTTATTGGTGGCAATACTAACTTTGATATGGCAAAATTATTAGCCAAATTGCTTAGTAAATCTGCGAATAGAGCATGTGCTTTTGATACGTTAGAAAATCATAAACATATTGATATTTCCGCTGAACCAATTTTAGTTACAATTATTTCCAATATTTCTAATTCTACCTATATGAATGATGTTTATTCTGAAATAGATAAATATATATCCCATAATAACATACCTTATATTATTACAAATGAAGTTAAAAAAAATTTTTCAAAAAAATTAAAAAAGAACCAGATAATAAAAATTCCATATACAGAAAAGGAAGTAAGTATAATTTTTTATTTAAAACTTTTTGAAGGATTATATAAATAAATATGAAATCTATTGTTACTGGAGGAGCAGGCTTTATTGGAAGTCATTTAGTGGAACAATTAATCAAAATGAAACATAAGGTTATTGTTCTAGATAATTTTAGCACTGGTAGAGAAGAAAATTTAAGTCATTTAAAGAACAAAATTAAGTTAGTTAAATGTGATATTTCAAATAAGGGAAAATGGACAAATGAATTTAAAAATACAGATTGGGTTTTTCATATTGCAGCATTAGCTGACATTGTTCCCAGTATTCAAAACCCTGTCAATTATTTTAACTCAAATGTAATTGGTACCTTTAATGTAATTCGTTCATGCAAGATAAATAAAGTTAAACGTGTAATATATTTAGCTTCAGCTTCTTGTTATGGATTGTCAAAAAAATATCCGACTACAGAAAAAGCTGAAATTAAACCGGAGTATCCTTATGCATTAACAAAATTATTAGGAGAACAAATTGTTATGCACTGGTCAAAAATTTATGGTGTTCCTTCATTATCTCTCAGACTTTTTAATGTTTATGGAACTAGATCAAGAACATCTGGAACATACGGAGCTGTTTTTGGTGTCTTTCTAGCACAAAAATTAGCTGATAAACCATTAACAATTGTTGGAAATGGTAATCAAACTAGAGATTTTACTTATATTTCAGATGTGGTAAATGCAATTATTTGTGCAGTTAAAAGTGATAAAGATGGTGAAATTTATAATGTGGGAACCGGAAGACCTATTTCTGTAAATAAAATTGCAAAACTTATTGGATCAAAAAAGATTGTATATATTTCTAAAAGACCCGGAGAACCTGATCATACACAAGCTGATATTGGTAAAATAAAAAAAGATTTGGGCTGGAAACCTAAAGTAAATATTAATGTAGGAATAAGAATTATTTTAAAAAATATTAGTTATTGGAAAAAAGCTCCAGTTTGGACTCCATCATCCATAAAAAATGTAACAAAAGAATGGTTTAAAATTTTGAATAAAAGATGAAAGAAATTTCCAAAATAGAAAAAATTTGCATTACAGGTGGTGCTGGATATTTGGGTTCTAAATTAGTGCCAAAACTTTTGGATGAAGGATATCATGTAAATGTATTGGATTTGATGATTTATGGAAAAGAAGTATTACCTAAACATAAAAATTTAAAAATATTTGAGGGAGATATTCGAAATAACAAAATACTAAATGAGTCAATTAATGGTGTTGATACATTAATTCACTTAGCATGTATATCAAACGATCCAAGTTTTGAACTTAATCCTAAATTAGGAAAATCAATTAATCTGGATGCTTTTGAACCTTTGGTAAAAACATCTAAAGATAAGGGTGTCACAAGGTTTATCTATGCATCTTCATCAAGTGTTTATGGAATCAAAAATGAAAAAAATGTTGTCGAAGATATGTCGTTAGAGCCACTTACTGATTATTCAAAATATAAAGCAGATTGCGAAAAAATTCTTTTAAAATATAAATCTAATGAATTTGTTACTACTATAACACGTTCAGCTACTTTATGTGGATATGCACCAAGGCAACGATTAGATGTTATTGTTAACTTATTTGCAAATCATGGATATCACAACAAGAAGATTAATATTTATGGTGGAAAACAATTGCGACCAAATATACATATAGATGATATAGTTAGGTTTTATTCTTTATTAATCAATGCAGATAAAAGCAAAATTAATGGCGAAATATTTAATGTAGGTGGAAAAAATTACAGCGTTCTAGAGATAGCAGAAATAGTACGTAAATCACTAGGATCCGATATAAAACTTGTTAAAATTCACTCTGACGATAATCGCTCTTATCATATTTCGTCTCAGAAAGTTAAAGATGTGTTAAATTTTAATGTCAAGTTTAATATAGATTTAGCCATCAAAGATTTGCAAGAAGTTTTTGAAAAAGGATTATTAATTAATCCGTTAGAAAATGAATTTTATTTCAATATAAAAAGAATGAAAAATATTTTCTTAAAGTAAAATATATTAATTATATTTCTTAAAAGAATTTATAATTTTAACTATTTTTTTTAGATCTCTTATTACGTATCCCGGTCCACAAGGTAATCTAACTAATAATTTAGAAACAAGTTTAGAATTATTCAATCCAGATTTTTGTAATTTCAAATATTTAATTTCTGATAAACATCTAAAACCAAGATGTAATTGTATTCCTCTTTTTTTGCAAAATTTATAGAAAACTCTTTTTTCTTTTACAAAAATTTGGGGATAACAAGGAATATCCTCATTTTCATTTATCTCAGCAAATTTTAAGTATCTATTATTAATATTCTTTTTGTAAAATTGATATATTTCAATTAATTTTTCTTTAATTAGTTTTGCTTTTTTTAAATACTCTAATCCTATAACCGAATGGAGATCACTTGGTTTTAGATTAAGTCCTTTTGTAGAAGCTCTTTCATAATCATTATAAATATTTGAATTTAGTATTCCATTATTTCGAATAGATATTAATTTTTTTGCTATTGTTTTATTATTTGTACAGCAAAATCCACCATAGATCATATTAATTGGTTTTGTGATACTTAAAGAAAAACAACCAATGTTATATCTTGTACCGCAATAATATTTATATTTGCCTTTACATAAAAAAGCTTGTGCCGCATCTTCAATTACAAAAAAATTTAATTTTTTTTTTAAAAATTCAAATTTCTTATCGTAATTTACTTGCCCATTTAAATGAGGCAATAGTACTAATTTGGGTTTGAATTTAATTATATTTTTATTTAACTCATCAAAATTAACTTTTTCTGAACAAGGTAAAGAATCGATCAATTTTATTTTAGCACCAATAATTATGCTGGGGTTAACCGTAGCTATCCATGTAAGATTTGGAGATATTACAAAGTCTCCAGGTTTTAAGTCCGAAGCTATAGTAGCCATCATTAAAGCGCTGGTTCCACTAGTAGTAAGAATCACAAATTTTACATTAAGCATTTTTGCTATTTTTTTTTCTAAGAGTATAGTTTTATCACTCATAGTCATTTTGTTGTTGTTTATGGCTTTAAGTATATTTCCTTTAAGCAGGTTTTTAATATCAAGTGGTTTAAACCAAGGGTACATTTTACTCTTATTAAAACAAATTAAAGATTACAAAAATTATATACATAAATTATTCTTTTATTTTTTTTCTGCATTAAGTATTAAAAATGAATTTATTTTATTACTTGAAATATAATTAAATTCATGTATTCCAATCTTAATATTTTTAAATAATGGTTTAGAAATATTTAGTAATTTTTTTTTTGATAAAAAAAGAAGAGTCATACCTTTTTCATAACCAGAATTAATTTTGATTGATGAAGGATAAATTTTGTAATTTTGTTTGTCTTTAAAATTTTTAGTATAGATTCTAATAATTCCATTTTTTTTTAATACACGATTGATTTCCCTTATTCCTTTTAAAAAATTTTTATAACTTCCATAATACATTGTTCCATCTGAATAGACTGCGTTAAAGTAGTTATTTGGAAAATCTATTTTTTCAAAGGAACAAGTTTTTATCTTTTTTTTAATCTCTTTTTTTTTATAATTGTTTCTAACATATTTTATTAATTTATTGCTAATATCTATGCCGTACACGTTATATCCTTTTGATTTTAGATAATTTAAATTGTTGCCGTGTCCATATCCAATCTCAAGTATTTTAAATTTCTTTTTTAAATGAAACTTTTCAAAACTAATAATATTTTCTGAAGGAACTTTATTAATTGGGAATTTCTGATTTATTGAGTGTATATTTAACCAATATTTGATATCTTTCGTCATACTTTGATCCCTATTATTGTAAAAATAACTATTTATCTTTGTAATACTTATTGAATTCTTTCATTAAAATAAACAATTTTCTTTAATATCATAAAATCATCTTGATCCTTTTTTATAAATGTTTATAGTTCGTTCAATTTTTGAACAACATTCCTTATTTATACCTTATAATTATGAGTAAATTTATAAAGGCAAAAATTCGATGTAAGAAATACAGAAAAAAGATTTTAGAAATGTCACAGTCTGTACCAGCGCTTCATATTGGTGGAGCATTTTCTAGCGTAGAAATAGTTGATTGCATTTATAACTTGATTAAAAAAAAAAGTGATAAATTTATATTATCAAAAGGACACGCGGGCATTCTCCAATATGTTATATTAAATGACCTAGGTATTATAAAAACAAGTGACTTAAAAAATTATCAGAAAAAAAATGGATTTTTAGGTGTTCATCCAGATCTTGGAACTCCAGGGATAATGGCTTCAACTGGTTCGTTAGGACATGGACCTGCTATGGCCGCGGGTATGGCCTTAGCTTCATTAAACAAAAAAATTTTTTTTTATATCTTGTTAAGTGATGGAGAACTTCAAGAAGGTTCTGTTTGGGAATCTGCTCTTATTATTTCTTCTTTAAAATTAAATAATATCATATTTATCATTGATTATAACAATCTTCAAAGTTCAACTTGGGCTACAGATACACATCCCACATTATATCCAATAGATAAAAAATTTGAATCTTTTGGGTGGTCAGCAGCAAAATGTAATGGTCACAATTCCAAAGATATTTATAATAAGATAAAATCAAGATCGTTGAAAAAACCATTCGCACTAATAGCTAAAACTATTAAAGGTTATCCAGTGAGTTTTATGAAAAATGTTCCTAAATGGCATTATAGATCACCAAACAAAATAGAATATTTGCAAGCAATTAGAGAAATTAATAATTTATGAGAAATCTTTTTTCGGATGAACTATATAAGCATGCAATGAAAAATAAAAAGATATATATAGTTGTTGCCGATATTTCTCCCGCAGGGAATATGGCAAATTTTCAAAAAAAATATCCCAATAGATTTATAAATATTGGAGTTTCTGAACAAGCTATGATTGGGATGTGTGCAGGCTTATCAATGGAAGGAATGAAACCTTTTGCGTATACTATTTCCACATTTGCTCTATACCGTCCATTTGAAATGGTAAGAGATGATATCTGTTATCAAAATCTTCCAGTTACCATAGTTGGAATGGGAGCTGGTACAATATATTCAACATTAGGAGGTACTCATTTAACACAAGAAGATATATCAATTGCAAGATCTATCCCCAATATGAATATAATTGCACCTTGCGATCCAAGTGAATTAAAAGAAGCAATTCATTATTGTTGTACAAAATCAAAGTCACCCGTCTATTTGAGAATAGGTAAATCTGGTGAAAAAAATTTTTCTAAAAATTCAAAAGATAAATGGAAATTTGGTAAAATAAGAAAAATTTCTTCTGGTAAAGATATTTGCTTTCTTACATTTGGTCCAATCATTAAAAAAGCATTTGATATTAAGCATAAATTAATATCCAAGAATATCTCTTCAGAAATATATAGCTGTCATACATTAAAACCATTTGATTACAGTGGACTTCAAAAAATCTACAAAAAATTTAAATTTATAGTAATTATTGAAGACCATTCTAAAATAGGAGGTTTAAATAGTATTGTTAAAGCAAATGCATTTGAAAATCACTATAATGGAAAAATTATTTCATATTCACTTAAAGATCAATTTATTCATTGTTATGGATCTCAGGATGATCTATTAGCAAGACATAACGTGAGCAGTGTAAAAATTTATCAAGATATTATTAAAAAAATATTATGAAAACGGCAATACTAATTGAGAATAAAAAACCTCTAGTAGTAACAGATATAGATTTACCAAAAAAATTGGAATTTGGGCAAGTTTTAGTAAAAATTTTTTATAGTGGTATATGTGGGTCTCAAATAAATGAAATTGATGGAGTAAAAGGACCTGATAAATATTTACCTCACCTCTTGGGACATGAGGGATCAGGGATTGTTGAAAAAATTGCAGATGGAGTAACAACAGTAAAGCCGGGCAATCATGTTGTTCTTCATTGGAGAAAAAGTTCAGGTATAGAAAGTGCTACTCCAAAGTATTTTTGGAAAGGAAAACAAATAAATGCAGGCTGGGTAACAACATTTAACGAGATGGCTATTGTATCTGAAAATAGATTAACAGTTATTCCTTCAGATTTTGACACACGTACAGCAGCTTTATTTGGTTGCGCAGTAATTTCTGGTTTTGGTGTAGTAAATAATGATGCTAAAATTAAGATTGGCCAATCAGTTCTAATTTTTGGAGTTGGAGGTGTTGGACTTAATGTTGCGCAAGCTGCGTCCATGGTTTCTGCTTATCCTATAGTCGGTGTTGATGTTCATAGTAATAAAATAGAAATGGGTAAAAAATTTGGTATTACACATGGCATAACTACAAGTACAAAAAACCTAAATAAAGAAATTTATAATATAGTTGGAGATAGAGGAGCTGATGTGGTTATCGAAACTACCGGTAACTCAAAAGTTATTGAACGAGCGTATGAATTAACAGCTTCAGATGGCAAAACTATTCTGGTTGGAGTTCCAAGTGATAAAATTTCACTATATTCTTTACCTCTTCACTTTGAAAAAATATTAACAGGATCTCATGGAGGAAATTCAGTTCCTGATATTGATATTCCTCGTTATATTCGTCTTATAAATCAAAAAAAAATGACTTTAGAAAACATAATTACACATGAATTTGATTTAACAGAAATAAATAGTGCCATAGATTTATTTCGGAGCGGTAAGGCAGGGCGCATTATTATAAAAATGAATTAAAAAAAGGTTTATTAAATAATTAAAAAAAGAAGAAAAAAAATATGGGAAATCTAGTAAATTATGTAACATTATTACATCAATTAACAAGGCGTAAATATATCGATCGTATGAATGATGACAAAATAAATTGCATGTATAAAGCAAAAAAATACGATTTTGATTATTGGGATGGCAATCGTCGTTATGGATATGGAGGTTACAAATATATGCCAGGTAGATGGAAACCTGTAGCGGAATTACTTATAAAAAAATATAATTTAACTAACGATTCAAGTATTTTAGATGTGGGTTGCGGAAAAGCTTTTTTGCTTTATGAAATTAAATTATTGTTACCTGATTTAAAAATTTCGGGTCTTGATATATCAAGACATGGTTTAGCCGGCGCGAAAGAAGAAATTAAAAAAAATTTGTTTATTCATCGTGCTCAAGATCCCTATCCTTTTGAAAATAAAAAATTTGATTTAGTTATTTCATTGGGATGTCTACATAATCTGAGAATTTTTGAACTTGAGGTAGCATTAAAAGAAATTGAGCGTGTTGGAAAACAAAGTTATGTTATGCTAGAAAGTTACAGGAATGAAAGAGAATTATTCAACCTTCAATGTTGGGCTCTAACCTGCGAGTCTTTCTTCGATAAAGAAGAATGGATATGGATTTATAATCACTTTAATTATACGGGTGATTATGAGTTTATATATTTTGAGTAATAATCTTTAAAATAACAATTTTAAATGTTTTAATAATTACCTACAAAAATCAACATGAATATAAATTTAAAGATAAAACAATTATCACATATATCTTTATCAACTAATGATTTTAAGAAAATTGAGAAGTTTTATTGTGATATTTTAGGAATGAATATAGCACATAGATTTGTAAACTCTAAAAATGAAATTTATGGCATGTTTTTATACTCTGGAAACTCAACATTTATAGAATTTTTTAAATCAGAAAATTTAACAAGAGATACAGGTAGATTTAGGCATTTTTGTTTGGAAGTAGCTAATATTTATGAAATAAAAAAAATTTTTGAAAAAAATAATTTTACTATATCTATTTTACGAGGAAAAACAGATAAAATTTTGCAGTTTATTGTCAAAGACTTTGAAGGTAATTTTGTCGAGTTTCATCAACATGATGAACAAAGTAAATTAAAATCTTATATTAATGAAAAAGCATGATGTAATACATAAAAAATTTTGCAGACTCTGCAAAAGTCGTAATCTTAAGCTTGTTTACAATTTGGTTTCAAATCCTATTGGCGATGATTACGTTAAAGATTTAAAGAAGAAACATAAACTATATCCTTTAGCGTTAAATCTTTGCAAAACATGTAATTTCATTCAATTATCTCATGTAATTAACCCAGATATTATTTATGGCGATTATTTATATGTAACCCAAACTTCATCAGGTTTGCCTGAACATTTTAAAAATTTAGTTAATATGCTTTTTAAAAAAAAAATCATCAATAAAAAATCAAGAATACTAGAAATAGGTTCTAATGATGGAACTTTACTTGATTTTATTCATTCATTTTATGGTTGTAAGGTATTGGGAGTTGATCCAGCTAAAGAATTTTCAAATACAAATAATTTTGAAACTTTGTGCGGTAATTTTGAATTTGGATTAGCAAAAAGGATAAAAAAAAAATATGGAAACTTCGATTTAATAGTAGCAAATAATGTAATAGCAAACATTGATGATTTAGATGATGTATTTAAAGGTATTTCATATTTACTTGATTCTTCAGGTTATTTTGTTATGGAAACTTTTTCACTTAAAGGTATTGCTGAAAAAAATTTAATTGATAACATTTATCATGAACATATTTCTTTTTTTACAATAGAAACACTTACTAAGTTTGCAATAAAATTTCATTTACACCTTTATGTAGCAGATCATATTTCTGTCAAAGGAGGATCTATTCGTTTCATTTTTTCTAAAAATAAAAAAAATATATACATGAAATCCATAAAATCAAATATTAGCAAGGAAAAACAATTAAGGCTTGCAGATATTAATACTTATTCAAAATTAAAAAATAAAAATGAAATTAACAAAAAACAATTGTTGAAATTTTTAAAATCAGAAACCTCAAAAGGAAAAAAATTCTCAGGTTATGGTGCTTCAATCGGTACAACAACTTTGCTATATGAATATGGAATAGCAAGTTTCATTAATTATCTTTTTGACGATGAAAAAAGAAGACAAAACCTATACAGTCCCGGTACAGGAATTAAGGTATTACCTCCCAAGCAACTTTCAAGCCTAATGCCAGATTATGTTATAATTTTTGCCTGGAGATATAGCAAAATAATTTTAGAAAAAAATAATAAATACATTAATAAAGGTGGTAAATTTATTATACCTTTACCAAAATTTAAAATTTTATAAATAATATGAAAAATAAAATTTCTATTATAGTTGGAGGAACAAGAGGTATAGGAAAAGTTATATCCAAAACTCTTCATAAAAGAGGTGATAAAATAATTACTTTATCTAGAGAAAATTTAAAAAACAAAACACACATAGCAGTTGATTTGAGTTTGGAAGATTCAATAATCAAAAACTCTATATCAAAATACTTTAAAAAGAAAAGTTTTAGAATTAATAATCTTGTTTTTTGTCAAAGATATAGGGGTAATGAATTTGAGTTAGATTTTAAAGTTTCACTATATGCAACAAGAATAATAATTGAATTATTAAAAAATAAAATGACTAAAGATTCTTCAATAGTATTAATAAGTTCTATAGCAATAAAAACAATATTAACTGATCAACCTTTAAGTTATCATCTTACAAGAGCAGGAATGGATCAAATGGTTAGATATTATGCCGTAACGCTTGGTAAAAATGGCATTAGATTTAATTGTGTGTTGCCAACAAGAATTATAAAACCAGAAAATTATAAATTTTATAATAAGAAAAATAATCCAATTACAACAATGATGAAGAAAGTAACACCGTTAAAAAGAATGGGAAATTCCCAGGATGTTGCAAATTTGGTGGAATTTTTAACGTCAAAAAAATCTAGCTTTATTACAGGATGCACTATTCCTCTTGATGGAGGTGCTCATTTACAAAATCATGAATCAATTCTAAATAATTATAGAGTATAATATATTTTTATGAATATTTTGTGTAATATTAGCGAAAAAAAAATCTATGAATCAATCTATTATTGAAGTAAATTTTAAATTTAACATTACAAGTGAATTTTGATGACAAGTAAGCAAGATATATGGATCTCTGATCTCACACATACTGCTCAAGGAATTAGTGCGAATACTTTTCCCTTGGGAGCTAGCTACGTTTTTTCCTATGCGAAACAACAACTTGGTAATGAATTTGAATTCAAATTATTTAAATTTCCGAAACAATTAACAGAAGCTTTGGATCATCATTTTCCATCATTGTTATGCTTTTCTAACTTTAGTTGGAACTTTGAATTGTCATATAAATTTGCTTTTTTAGCAAAAAAACACAATCCCAATGTAATTACAGTCTTTGGAGGACCTAACTTTCCTACAGATCAAAATGAAAAATTAGAATTTCTTCTCAAAAGACCTGCTATAGATTTTTATATAGAACTTGAAGGAGAAATTGGCTTTGTAGATCTTGTGAAAAATTTGATGGAATATAATTTAAGTGCAATTTCGTTAAAAAAAAATGGTAAAAAAATAAAAAATACTTGTTATTTAAACGAAAATAAATTGATTAGCGGTTCAATAGAACGAATTGCAGATATTAACATTATTCCATCACCCTATTTTAATGGTGCTATGGATGAATATTTTGATTTTCCTTTAATACCCATGTTGGAGACTACACGAGGATGTCCGTTTGCTTGTACTTTTTGCGCTGATGGACTTACCATTAAAAACAAGATTCACAGATATGACCCTTTACGTATTAAAGAAGAAATACATTACATCGCTAAAAGAGTAAAAAACATGGATGAACTAATCCTTACTGACTTAAACTTTGGTATGTATAAGCAAGATGTAATGACAGCTAAAGTAATTGCAGAAACACAAAAAAATTTACAATTACCCTGTTTTACTTGGAGCTGCTGCTGGTAAAAATATGCCAAAGCGAACCATAGAGATTGGACACATCGTAAAAGGGTGGACTACGGGTGCATCTATTCAATCATCCGATCCTGATGTACTTAGAGCAATCAAGAGAAGCAATATATCAACAAATGCTTACAAAGAACTAATTGATCATGGTAATAGTTTTAAAGATGCAAAGACTCATTCAGAAATCATACTTGGTTTGCCAGAAGATACAAAAGAAAAACATTTTGCGTCATTGCGATTTGGTATTGAAAATAATGTTAAAGTGCTACGTATGTTCCAAGCTATGATGTTATATGGGACTGAAATGGCATCTAAAATAGATCGTAAAAAATTTGGCTTAAAAACTAAGTTTAGAACTATACCTGGGTGTCTAGGAAATTATAATATATTGGGCAAAAAACATTCAGTAGCAGAAATAGAGGAAATAATAACAGGTAGTAATACTTTACCTAACGAAGACTATATTGATTGTCGAATCATGAATCTCATAGTTGAAACTTTCTATAATAACCATATTTTTGATGAAGTTTATTCTATGCTTAGAACTATTAAAGTTTCTCCATATGATTGTTTGCTTTATATTAAAGAACATCCTGAACTATATACTGACAAGATAAATAAAATTTTGAAAAGTTTTGTTGAACAAACTTCCAAGGATCTTTATGAAACTTGGGAGAAGGCAAACGAATATGTTTTATCTCCTGAGTTGTTAGGTAGATACTTGGGAGGAGAATTGGGAACAAATGAAATATTGTTGCATCGTGCACTTTTATTCAGTGAGTTTGATGATATGTGTGGTCTAATATTTAGATCGGTAAAAGATATGCTTAAACAAAAAAAATTACTTACTCACGAAATTAAAAATTATTTATTAGATCTTGAACGGTTTATTTCTATTAGAAAAAAAGATCCTTTTAACAATACTGAATTAGTAAAAAGTGCATCTTTTAAATATGATTTTGAAACTATAAAAAATGTAGAATATCGTGTGGATCCTAATACTATTTCTCAATCGTCAAATCAATGGAAGTTTGATTTTTTCCATGATGAGGAACAACGAAAACATATTTCAAATCAGGTTAAATGTATTTTGGTCACGCTATTGGAGTTGGAAAATTATTACAACAAAGTAACATTAATCTTATTTTCCGTAAATTTTGCAAATCGACCGAAAACATTAGTACTAACTTATAGAATCAATCTGTAAATACAAAAGATATAAAAATACTGGAATATGAAATTATATGTTCATCTTGGTTTGCCTAGAACTGCAACCACATTATTTCAAACTGATTTATTTCCTGTACATCATCAAATAAATTACCTAGGAAGATTTCCAAGAGCAGGAATTCCTGATAAGTCACATTTAGAATTAACAGAATTAATCTTGAAGCTGGATGATAATTCTTATGACAATCAATATATCGAATTATTAAAAAAAGCTGAAAAAATTCATATAAAAGCTAATAAAACTAACATTATATCTGATGAATTTATTATACCTTATTCCATACGGAATAATCAGATGACTAGGACAATAAATAGGATAAATTCAATTTTTTCTAAACTAAATATTGACGTGGATTTTTTTTATCTGATTAGAAATCAAGCAGATATTATAAAGTCATATTATATCGCTGTGTCACCAGAAAGAGGTAAATCCTTACCATTTAATGCTAAACAGATGATTGAATATATCGAAAATAAAGATGATAAATCTAATCGACCAGAAATTGAAAATTGGTTGAAAACTTTTAAATATTGGGATTTATACAAAGAATTTTCCAGTGTTGTTAAAAAAAATAATTTTAGGATATTTTTTTATGAGAAATTTAAAAACCAAAAGAATAATTTTTTATCTGAATTGTCAGATTATTTGCAAATAGACTCATCAAAAACATTAGACATTTTACAATATAAAGAAGCACATACTAGTATTTCAACATTAAATGAAGCTAGAGAAATTAACGCTCCAATTTCAATAATATTATTTAAGTTAAGAAAAAATTTAATAAATCCAAGAAGTTTATTTAATAATTTAACTAAAAAAATATATCGCATGATCGGGTTATTTTATACCGCAGTTTTCAATTATAATTACAAAGAAAAAAAAAATTTTTATAAAAAAAAAATAGATTTAATTAGACAACTGAATTTAATTTCAATTAATCGAATTTTGTTTAAAAAATATTATGAACAAGATATTTTAAATCTTAAAAGTGTATATAAATTAGATCCATCATATACAATAACTAAAACGGACTTGGAAATAATGAATAACACATTTGTAGATGGTGTATTTACTGGTCAAAAAATAACTTTAACTAGAGAAATTAGCAAAAGATTATCTAAACATCTTATGCAAATTAAATCTGGTGGTATTACCTCATTAGTTAAGAAATTTATGACTGTTGTAAATATTTCAATCCAAATCCCAATTTATATAATGTCAATTCCTGCTGTTATTTTAATTCGCCTAATTAGACCGTGGTTTTTAATTAGGTGGTCTGAGATAAGATCAAGCAGAATTGGTCATTTTTCAAAAGATATTGAACTTTATTGTTGTCTACGTGATAAACTAAAAAATATTCCATCTCAGAGGTATATAGATATTTTTTACTTAAAAAAATATGTTTGTAATAGGCAGTTAGAAAAAATGTGGCGACGTACAATAAAAATATATCCCACATGGTTAATAGATCCATTAAATAAAGTAAATGAATTTATTAACTTGTTTGTATCGGGAGGAAAGTGTCATGTGATAAACACAGAATTTTCTTCTCAGAGAGATTATTGGAATATCTATAATAGTTCATTAGAAATAAAAAAAAATATACCACATATAAGTTTTACCGATGAAGAAGAACTTGAAGGTAAGAGAATATTGACAAAATTAAACATACCAGAAAATGCAAAGTTTGTGTGTTTGAACGTTCGTGATGCCGCTTACCTTGATAGACATAAAGGAACTACATTGAAGGATTTTAGTTATCATAATTATAGAGATGGAGACATAGATAGATACATCTTAGCTGCGGAGGAACTTACTAAAAGAGGTTATTATGTGTTTCGAATGGGAGCTATAGTCTTAAAACCATTTAAATTATCTAATCCTAAAATAATTGATTACCCTAATTCAGGAATTAGGAGTGATTTTATGGATATTTACTTAGGTGCAAAATGTACCTTTTGTATTTCAAATGCGTCAGGATTTGATCATATTCCAACTATTTTTGGTAAACCAGTTGCATACTTATTTTGTCCTTTGTCTGATGTATATGATGGTATAAAAAATGATTTAATGCTTACAAAAAAGCACATAAATAATGCAAATAAAAAGGAACTTACAATTTCAGAAATTTTTTCATCAAATGTATTTGTTGCAAGATCTACTCGCGAATTTATCATAAATAATATTAGGCTAGAAGAAAATAGCCCAGAGGAGATAAGAAATTTAGCAATTGAAATGGATGAGCGAATAAATGGTAATTGGAATGAAACTGAAGAAGATGTTTTTCTTCAAAAAAGAATGTGGAATGTTATTCATGATAATATTAATAAAATAAAAAAAGAAAAACCGATGTTCAAAAAATCAATTGAATTAAAAGAACCTCTTCAAGGAGAAGTAAGGGGAAAATTTGGAGCCGTATTTCTTAGAGAAAATAAAAATTGGATAAAATGATTAAAGATTATGTTGGGCAGAAGAAATAATTTTCTTTTTTCTAGTTGTCTATTTTTAGTGTTTAATAATAAAAAGTTTTCTGATCATTGAGAAGTAAATTATATAAGTGATTGAAGATATTAAAAATATTTGTACCAAAAAGCACATAAGGCATTTAATTTTGCTTTTATTTGGAATGTTAGTAGCGGCAGTTATAGAAATGATAGGTCTAAGTTCGATACCTTTATTTATTATGACAATTATTGATATAGATATTTTGATAAATAAATTTCCAGATTTTTTTGCAATTGATTATATTGAAAGTTTAGATAAAAATTTCATAACAATAGCTGGTGGAATAATATTAATCTTAATTTTCCTAATAAAAAATATTTATTTGTCAATATTTTTGTTTTTTCAAGGAAAAGTAATTAAAGTATTAAGGACAGATGTTGTAAATAAACTTTTCAAAAATTATGTAAATGCAACTTATAATTTCCATATAAAAAATAATCCCGCAGTTTTAACCAGAAACATTACATCAAGTGCGAACGGAGCTATTAGTACAATTTTAAGTACCTTATCTATTACAAGAGAAAGTTTAGTTTTAGTTGTTGTTTTCATTTTATTATTTTTAAATGAGCCAATTGTATCAGTTTCCGTATTTATTTTTCTAATTTTAATAGCTGGAACGTTTTTATATTATACAAGAAAAACTTTGATTAATAGAGGAGAGTTGGTTCAATTAGAGATAGGAAATAGACTTAGAACTATAAATCATGCACTAGGGTCAATAAGAGAAACCAAGGTTTTAAACAGAGAAAATTACTTAATTAATTTATTTATGCGACAAGTAGATGAAATTGAAAGACATTCATTTTTTACTTATTTTTTAAGTGTTATTCCTAGGTTATTTTTAGAAGTTATTTTTGTATTTGCTGTTTCGTTAATAGCAATACTCTTTGTGTTAATAAATCTTTCAAATGAACAAATCTTACCTACAATTTCTTTACTCGCAGTTTGTAGTATTAGATTGATACCTGCGTTTAATTCAATAGTTTCGTCTTTATCTTCAAGACTGTTTGCAATGGCAGATTTTAGACTTGTTTCAAAACAAATGGTAGAAGTTCCGATTGAAAATATATCAAGAAACGAAAATATAGATAAATTGAGCAAGACCAAAAGATATTTTTTTAAAGATAAAATCAATTTTGAAAATGTGTTTTTTTTATATGAGAACTCGTATGCAAAAATACTACAAGATATTTGTTTGGAAGTTAAACAAGGTCAAAAAGTAGGTATCATTGGAAAATCGGGAGCAGGAAAAAGTACTTTAATTGATCTTCTTTTGGGACTTATAAAACCTAGCAAAGGTAAAATATTTATAGATGGTCAAAATTTAGAAGATAACGTAACAGAATGGCAGAAACTTATAGGATATGTTCCCCAAGATATATATTTGTTAGATGATACAATTAGAAACAATATTGCTTTTGGTCTAAATTCAAAAGATATAGATCAAAAGGCTATTTTAAAAAGCTTAAAATTATCTAGATTGGATGACTTTGTAAGTACACTTGAACATAAAGATGATACAGCTATCGGTAATAGAGGAATTAAACTTTCGGGTGGGCAGAAGCAAAGAGTTGGAATTGCAAGAGCATTATATCATGATCCAAAAATATTAATTTTGGATGAAGCTACGAGTTCACTAGATACAAATAACGAAAAAAAGATAATGAGTGAAATTTTCGATACCAGTGGAGATAAAACTCTGATCATAATTACACATCGCCATAGTTCTGTATTTAATTGTGATAAAGTTTATTTATTGGATAATGGAAAAATAATTGACGAAGGCAGATATGATGATTTAAACAATAGGCATTCATTCTGAGTCATTCGGATTATAATTTATTATTTAAATGTCTACGTTGAACAGAAAAAACATTTATTTTCTTTGTATTTTATTTATTTTTGTAGGTTTTTTTTTAAGATTATATCAATTGAATTTTGAAGATTATTGGTTTGACGAATTAGTTGATTTTTGGGTTGCTGATCCAAGCATTTCATTGGATACTACTTTTTATAGACGAGAACTTATAAATGACCAAACACCTTATCCATTTCAAATATTTTTAAAAATTTACTTATCTATATTCAGTTATGATCCTCAAATAGGTAGGCACGTTCCATTATTATTTGGATTAATATCTATTCCTTTGTTAGGCATACTTTCATATCAAATTAAAAAAAATAATTCCTTTTTATTAACAATTTTGTTAGTAAGTACAAATATTTATCTCATTAAATATTCACAGGAGACACGAACGTACACTCTTGTTTTTTTATTAAGTATAATTAATTTAATTTTTTTTTATAAAATTATATTAACAGATCTTACTTTTTATAAAAAAATATTGTTTTGTTTGTTGTTCATTATTTTTTCAGTTATAGGTTTATCGACTCATCCTTTTGTATTTGTTATTTTATTCTCGCAGATTTTTTTTTCTATTTACTCATATTTTGTATTCAAAAAAAAAATTTTTTTATTTTTTATATCAATTCCATTTATTTTGATTTTATATCTTTTCTTTAATTATGATTATTTAGTTAATCAATTGTCTTATAACGAATATTTTTTGAACCATGAAAATTGGAAATTTTATTATAATTTCTACTTTTCAAGATTTTTTGGTTCAAAAATCATGGGAATAATTTATTTATTTACATTAATTTTTTTAATAACTTATTTTAGAAAAAAAATATTATTTAGATCTAATAATTATTTGTTACTAGTATTTATTTTAATCTTTTCATATTTAATTCCTTTATCTTACGGATTATTTAGAATTCCAGTCTTAACAGATAGATATATAATATTTGTTCTAATTCCAATTCTAATACTTATATCGGTCTTGCTATTTGAAATTAATAATAAAAAATTAAGACTTTCTATACTAATTCTTGTATTGATTTCAACTTTTGTAAATAATTATATTGAAATTGCATTTAGAAAAAATACAAAACCTGAATTTACTAATTTAATTGATAATTTAAAAAAAAATGAAATTAATAATTTGACTCTTTATACTCCATTAAAAACTTACACAGAAATAGTTGAAAATTATATTGTATCAACTAAAGAATATAAAAATTATGACTTTAATATTTTTAAAATTAACAATCTTCCACCTGAAATTAAAAAAATATGGGTAATTTGCTATGAACCACTCGTAGGTTATAATTGTACTATCACAGCAGATAAAAAAAATTGGATACTAATTAATACAAAAAAAATGTATTTAGTGAATGCAAAACTGTATGAAATTATCAATTGAGATTTTAATGTTTATTTCTTATTTGGTATAAATAATGAAAAACGATAGAAGCACTATTTGCAATATTGAGACTCTCAACTTTTTTGTTTATTTTTATTTTGAATAAAAAATCTGAATTTTTTTTAGTTTGAAATTTTAGGCCATAACCTTCTGAGCCAAAAAGTAGTACATTTTTTTCACTCCAATCATGTGTAGTAAAATCTCTATTACTTTCTGCATCAAAACCGCTTACCCAAAAATTTTTTGATTTTAGATATTGTAAAATTGTATTTATATTAGATACCTTAAATATATTTATTAATTCAACGCAGCCACTAGAACTTTTGTAAAGAAGCTTGCTTTCTCCTGGAAAAGATCTTTCTTCAACAATTATACCATCGATATTGAATGAAGTAGCACTTCTTATTATTGATCCAATGTTTCTAGGATCCGTTACTTGTTGCAAGACTGCAAAAGTAATATTTTTTTTTTCTGAATTTTGATTTATATATTCTTTAATATTTACTTCTTCTAAGTGTTCAATTTCAGCAATCATTCCTTGGTGAGTAATTTGTTCTTTTGAACATAACTTATCCAATTCTTTTTTAGTTTTATAAAAAATTTTTATATTTTTGAGCAAATCTTTATTTTGATTTTCTCTATTTATTTTTTTTTTTGATTCTTCGGTTAAGAATAATCTCAAGACTTTTCTACTTGGATTTTTTAATGCTTCTGTGACCGGATGTTTTCCTGCAATTAAAAAAGATGATTTTTCCATTATATTTCAATAATTTTCCACTAATATCATACTTTTTTAGTTAAAATCATTTATTGCATTTATTTAAGAACATGCATATAAAACCTAGTTGTTGAAGGCTTTATTGAAAAGGGGGTTACCCCTAAGTATTGGAGGGGTACCAAAGCGGTCAAATGGGGCGGGCTGTAAACCCGTTGACTTCGGTCTTCGAAGGTTCGAATCCTTCTCCCTCCACCATTCAAGAAAGTTTGATACAATATAAGCGAGTGTGATACGTTTGGGATGATGCGGGTGTAGTTCAATGGTAGAACACCAGCCTTCCAAGCTGGTTGTGAGGGTTCGATTCCCTTCACCCGCTCCAAGTTAATATTAAAGTAAATATTATTGAGGTATTAAAATGGCAGAAAAAAAGAAATTTGAAAGAAATAAACCGCATGCTAACGTAGGTACAATTGGTCACGTGGATCATGGAAAGACTACATTAACAGCAGCTATAACAAAAGTTTTGTCTGAAAAAGGGGGAGCAGAATTCATTGCTTATGATCAAATCGATAAGGCACCAGAAGAAAAAGAACGGGGAATAACTATAGCAACAGCTCACGTAGAATATGAAACTGATAAAAGACATTATGCCCATGTAGATTGTCCAGGACATGCAGACTATGTAAAAAATATGATAACTGGAGCTGCACAAATGGATGGAGCAATTTTAGTTGTTAGTGCAACTGATGGACCAATGCCCCAAACTAGAGAACACATTCTATTAGCAAATCAAGTCGGAGTTAAAGCTATTGTTGTTTACTTAAATAAAATAGATCAAGTTAAAGATAAAGAATTAGTTGGTTTAGTCGAAGAAGAAATCAGAGAATTGTTAACATCTTATAAATTTCCTGGAGACAAAATTCCAATTGTCAAAGGATCTGCTTTAGCTGCAGTTGAAGGAAAAGATGAAGCTACAGGAAAAAATTCAATTCTTGAATTAATGAAAGCAATCGATGAACATATTCCTCAACCTCAAAGACCAAAAGATAAACCCTTCTTAATGCCTGTTGAAGATATTTTTACTATATCAGGACGAGGCACTGTTGCAACAGGACGTGTAGAACAAGGGGTTGTTAAAACTGGTGGTGAACTTGAAATAGTCGGAATCAGAGAAACTAAAAAAACAGTTTGCACTGGAGTAGAAATGTTTAGAAAAATTTTGGATACAGGAGAAGCTGGAGATAATATTGGAGTTTTATTAAGAGGAGTTGAAAGAGAAGATGTTGAAAGAGGCCAAGTATTAGCTCAACCAGGTTCTGTAACTCCACATACAAAATTTGAGGCGCAGGCATATGTTTTGAAAAAAGAAGAAGGTGGAAGACATACTCCATTTTTTTCTAAATATAGACCCCAGTTTTATTTTAGAACTACTGACGTTACAGGTGAAGTTGAATTACCTAAAGGCACAGAAATGGTAATGCCCGGAGATGATGCAAAATTTACTGTAAAACTTATAACGCCTATTGCAATGAATGAAAAATTAAACTTTGCTATTCGTGAAGGTGGAAAAACAGTTGGAGCTGGAGTGGTAACAAAAATTTTAGAGTAAAGCTCTCTTTTAGGAGCGTAGCTCAATTGGTAGAGCGCCGGTCTCCAAAACCGGAGGTTGGGGGTTCGATCCCCTCCGCTCCTGCCAAATAAGAATAAAAGTTATGATTAATCCATTAAAATTTATACAAGAAGTTAAGCAAGAAGCATTTAAAGTTTCGTGGCCCACTGGAAAAGAAACATTAACAGGATCAGTGATGGTTGTCTTATTAGCTATAGTTGCTGCTATATTTTTTTTAATTTTAGATCAAATACTCAAATTTTTGTTAAGTATTGCATTAACCATTAATATTTAAATTATGAAAAATTGGTACATAGTACAGTCTCATTCAAATTTTGAAAAAAAAGTTGCACATGCAATTGAAGAAGAAGTGGTAAAAGCAAAATTAGAAGATAAAATAGAAGAAGTGTTGGTGCCGACTCACGAGGTTACTGAGGTTAAAAGAGGCAAGAGGGTTCAAAGAAAGAAGAAGTATTTTCCTGGTTATGTTTTAGTTAAAGTGGATTTGGACAATCAAATGTATCATTTAATAAAGAATATAAAAAAAGTAAGTGGTTTTTTAGGTCAGAAAGGACATCCGATTCCTGTTTCTGAAAACGAAATACAAAAAATTAAAGGACAAATAAAAGATGGCGTGGTTCAAACAAAGTCATTTTTAAGTTACAGTATAGGAGAAAAAGTTCAGGTAATCGATGGACCATTTGCATCATTTAATGGTTTAGTTGAAGAGGTTGATGAAGAAAAATCAAGACTGAAGGTAGCGGTTATGATTTTTGGTAGACCTACTCCTGTAGATTTAGAATTTCATCAAATTGAAAAAGCTTAATAATGACAAAAAAACAAATTGTAGGGTACGTAAAATTACAAATTATTGGTGGTCAAGCTAATCCCGCACCACCAGTTGGTCCAGCGCTTGGACAAAGAGGAATTAATATTATGGAATTTTGTAAGTCATTTAACGAAAAAACTAAAAATTTTATGGGTAAACCCGTGCCAGTAGTAATCACTGTTTACAAAGATAAAAAATTTGATTTTGTTATAAAATCACCACCAGCTTCTTATTTTATTAAACAAGCTGCTAAACTAAAAAGTGGATCAAAAGAGCCAGGAAGAGTTATCACTGGATCAATTACCATAAAACAAGCTGAACAAATAGCTAAAGAAAAGATGAAAGATCTTAATGCATTAGATCTGAAAGAAGCTACCAAGATAATATGTGGATCCGCTCGTTCTATGGGAATTGAAGTAAAGGAGTAATGTAAATGAGATCTAAAAGATATAAATCATTGCCACAGAAAACAAAAAAACTAAAACCTGATTCAATAGAAAATTTGCTAAATGTAGTAAAAAAAAATTGTATAACGAAATTTGAGGAGTCTATAGATGTCAATTTTCAATTCAATATAAAGCAAAAGAAAAGTGAGATAAACATAAGATCTATACTTAATTTACCAGTAGGTATAGATAAAAAAATAAAGGTCGCCGTTATTTGCGAAAATGAAAAATTAAATGAAGCAAAAAAAAGCGAAGCTGATATTATTGGATCTGATGATCTGATTAATACTATATCAGAAGGAAAAATTAATTTTGAAAAACTTGTTTCTACTCCAAAAATGATGGTTAAATTAAGTAAACTTGGAAAAATTCTAGGACCAAAAGGTATGATGCCAAATCCTAAACTTGGAACAGTCACAAATGATATTATTAAGGTGGTTAAAGATATAAAATCCGGACAAGTAGAAATCAAAAATGACAAAGATGGTAATGTTGGTTTGTCAATTGGGAAGAAAAAATTTTTAAATCAAGATTTAATTAAAAATTTTAATTCAGTAGTTGAATTAATTAAAAGAGATAAGCCCACTGGAGTAAAGGGTAATTTGATTAAAAGCGCATTTCTTACCTCAACCATGGGGGTTTCGTACAAAATAAAATTAAACGAAAATATTTAATCTTATGATGAACAAAGAACAAAAGAAAAACTACTTAAATAAAATGAAAGAATTCATTAATGCGAATGATTCAGTTTTAGTGACACATTATCAGGGCTTAACTGTTAATCAATTAGATGAATTAAGAGCTGAAATGAGGAAACATGGTGTTAAGTTTAAAATCACTAAAAATCGAATTACAAAACTAGCTCTAAAAAATACTAAATGTAAGAGTATTGCTAATTTGTTTACAGGTCCAACAGCAATAGCACTATCCAAAGATGCAATTTCTTCTGCCAAAATTTTAGCAAAATTTTCAAAAAATAATCAAAATCTAAAGATTCTCGGTGGATTAATTGGTAATGAGATTTTGAAACGAGAAGATGTGTTGAAAATTGCCACATTACCAACTTTGGATGAAGCGAGAGCCAAAATTACGTGTATTTTGTTAAAGCCAGCTCAAAAATTAATGAGTATTTTACTTGCGCCTGGCTCAAAAATTGCTATTTTGGCGCTCGAAAAGAGCAAACAATCAACATAGAAATTATATGGCCGATTTGAATAAGATCATCGAAGATTTATCAAAATTAACTGTAGTAGAAGCAGCTGATTTATCGAAGAAACTTGAAGAAAAATGGGGAGTTACTGCCGTAGCTGCCGTAGCAGCACCGGTTGCCGGTACACAAAATACTGTCGCAACAGAAGAACAAAGTGAATTTACTGTAGTGCTTAGTTCTGCTGGAGATAAAAAAATTAACGTAATAAAAGAAATTAGAGCTGTTACAACATTGGGTTTAAAAGAAGCTAAAGATTTAGTTGAGGGAGCACCTAAAGAAGTTAAAACAGGCGTAAATAAAAAAGAAGCAGATGAAATTAAGAAAAAATTAGAATCTGCTGGCGCTAAAGTAGAATTAAAATAAAAATTTTTAAATCTGATTTATAGAAATCAGATTCTATAAATGCATTTATCTTTTACTGAAAAAAAAACTATCAGAAAAAATTTCGGAAAATTAAAGGAAACTTTATCAATTCCAAATTTGATAGAGGTACAAAAAAATTCTTATAGTGAGTTCTTAAATAGAAACCAACTAAAAGAAGAAGGTGCTACCGAAAAAGGTTTGGAAAGAGTTTTTAATAGTATTTTTCCCATAGAAGATCTAGCAGATAAAGCTACATTAGAATATGTGTCATATAGATTAGAGAAACCAAAGTATGGCGTGGAAGAATGTATTCAGAGAAGTTTAACTTATTCCTCTGCATTAAAACCAACTTTAAGATTAGTGGTTTACGAAATCAATCACGAAACTAATACAAAAGAAATTTTATCTGCTAAAGAGCAAGAAGTATACATGGGAGATATTCCAATGATGACACCAAGCGGAACTTTTATAGTTAATGGTGTCCAAAGGGTTGTAGTTAATCAAATGCATCGAAGCCCTGGAGTTTTCTTTGATCATGACAAAGGAAAGACTCATGCGAGCGGTAAGTTATTATTCAACTGTAGAGTTATTCCAAACAGAGGATCATGGTTAGATTTTGAATATGATATAAAAGATTTATTATATTTTAAAATTGATAGAAAAAGGAAACTATATGTTTCTACGCTTCTTCAGGCATTAAGATATAGCAAACAAGAAATAGCTGATTTATTTTATGAAAGTCGAAAATATGAATATAATTCTGAACTAAAAAAATGGAAGACAGTATTTAATCCCGAAAATTATAAATTCAGCAAAAATTTAGGTGATATAGTTGATGCTAAAACAAAAAAATCAGTTGTTAAGTCTGGAGCTGGAATAAATTTTTTACAAGCGCAAAAACTCTATAATAATGGATTAAAAGAAATTTTTGTTTCTAACGAGGCAATTTATGGAAGATTTTTACACAAAAACATAAGTTTTACTGATGAAGAAAATTTACCCATAGGAACGGAAATATCGGAAGAAATTTTAACTAAAATTGTAGAAAGTAATTTGAAAACGATCATAATTTCTGAAACCAATTCTATTAATAAAGGACCTTATTTACTTAAAACTATATTGTTAGATAAAAATAATAGCGAAGAAGAAGCAATTACAGATATATATAAAATTTTAAGACCAGGTGAGCCTCCCACACTAGATATTGCAAAACAAATTTTCCAAAATTTATTCTTTGGTTCTGAAAGGTATGATTTATCAGATGTGGGAAGAGTTAAAATGAATTCAAGGTTAAATATAAATTGTTCCGATAAGATAACAATACTTAGAAATGATGACATTATCGCTATTATCAAGCTCATGTTAAATCTTCGAGATGGTAAAGAAGAAGTCGATGATATTGATCACTTAGGTAATAGACGAGTTAGGTCTGTAGGTGAATTGGTTGAGAACCAATCACGAATTGGCATATATAGAATGGAAAGAGCAATAAAGGAAAAAATGTCGACTCTAGAAGTTGAGTCATCAATGCCACAAGATCTTATCAATGCTAAGCCATTGACAATGGCTTTGAAAGATTTTTTCGGAACTTCTCAACTTTCTCAATTCATGGATCAAACAAATCCATTGTCTGAAATAACTCATAAAAGACGAGTATCAGCACTTGGTCCAGGAGGATTAACAAGAGAAAGAGCTGGATTTGAAGTTAGAGACGTTCATCCAACACACTACGGAAGAATTTGCCCCATTGAAACTCCTGAAGGACCAAATATTGGGTTAATTAGTAGTCTAGCGACTTATTCAAGAATCAACAAATATGGTTTTATAGAAAGCCCATATAAAAAAGTTGTCAATGGTAAAGTTTTAGAGAAAATTGATTACTTGTCAGCTATGGAAGAATCAAAGTTTACTATTGCTCAAGCAAACTCACCAGTTGATGAAAATAGAAATTTTTTAGAGGATTTAGTCTCTTGCAGAAAATCTTTAAATTTTATTTTAGCTAAACCAGAAAATATTGATTACATAGATGTTTCACCTAAACAACTAGTTTCTGTTGCGGCGTCTTTAATTCCTTTTTTAGAAAATGATGATGCAAACAGAGCTCTTATGGGTTCAAATATGATGAGGCAAGCTGTACCATTAATTAAGCCTGAAGCTCCATTAGTGGGTACAGGTATTGAAAGTGATGTTGCTTTAGATTCAGGAGTAACAATAGTTGCAAAAAGAAGTGGTGTAGTTGATAAAATTGATGGGAAAAGAATAGTAGTAAAAGTTACATCTGAAAAAGATTTAAGTAAATCTGGCGTTGATATTTATAATTTATTAAAATTTCAGAGATCTAATCAAAATACCTGTATAAATCAAAGACCTTTAGTTAGAATTGGTGATCAAGTTTCTAATGGTGATATTATTGCTGATGGACCATCTACTAAATTAGGTGAACTTGCTTTAGGAAAAAATGTTTCAGTAGCATTCATGCCTTGGCTTGGATATAATTTTGAAGATTCAATTTTGATTTCCGAAAGATGTGTAACTGACGATGTATTTACATCAATTCATATTGAAGAATATGAATTGATGGCAAGGGATACTAAACTAGGAACAGAAGAAATAACAAGAGACATTCCAAATATAAGCGAAGAAGCTCTAAAAAATTTAGATGAAACTGGCATTGTTTATGTTGGAGCAGAAGTTAAACCAAATGATATTTTAGCAGGCAAAGTTACACCAAAAGGTGATACCCCATCTGGACCGGAAGAAAAATTATTAAGATCTATTTTTGGTGAAAAGGCAGTAGATGTTATTGATACATCTTTACGTTTACCACCAGGAAGTAGTGGTATAGTTGTTGATGTTAGATTATTTAATAGGCATGGGGTAGAAAAGGATGAAAGATCTATTTCAATTGAGAGATCCGAAATTGAAACGATCCAAGAAGATAAAGCTGTAGAAGAGGAAATATTAGAAAGAAATATTATACAGAGAGCTACTCAAATAATCAAAAATTCGCAACTAGGCAAGAAATTTGAAAATAATAAACCAAATGAAGTTATTGAAGAAAAGGAATTAGAAAAACTCAGCTTAAGAGATTTATTTAAGGTATCACTTAAAGATAATTTCAAAAATAGTAGTCTTTTAACATTGATGGAACAATATAACAAAGTCAAATTGGATATTAAAGAAAGGTTCGAGGATAAAGTTGAAAAAATTAGACAAGGCGATGAACTGTTACCAAGTGTTATGAAAATGGTAAAAGTTTTTGTAGCAGTAAAAAGACGTCTAAAACCAGGTGATAAAATGTCAGGAAGACATGGAAACAAAGGAGTAATCAGTAAAATTGTTCCAATTGAAGATATGCCATATAGAGAAAATGGCAAACCTGTAGATATAGTTCTAAATCCACTAGGAGTTCCAAGTCGAATGAATGTTGGACAAATTTTAGAAACTCATATTGGTTGGAGTTGTTCAGAATTAGGCGAAAATCTAAAAATGTTAATTAACAAAAATCAAAATAAAATAAGTCAAACAGAAAGTATTGTGTCATTATTGAAATCAATTTATGGAAAAGATTTTTATGATAATTCTATTAATAATTTTTCACCAATTGAATTTAATGACCTTTGTGAAAATTTAATCAAAGGAGTTCCAATATCTACTCCCGTATTTGACGGAGCAAAGGAAAAAGATGTATCAGATATGTTAAAATTAGCTAACCTACCCACTTCTGGACAAACTGAATTGTGGGACGGAAGAACAGGAAAAAAATTTGATAGATTAGTAACAGTAGGTACTATTTACATGCTGAAATTACATCATCTTGTTGAAGACAAAATACATGCAAGATCTACTGGACCTTATAGTTTGGTAACACAACAACCTCTAGGAGGTAAAGCCCAACTTGGAGGACAGCGTTTTGGAGAAATGGAAGTTTGGGCGCTCGAAGCTTATGGCGCTTCTTATACTTTGCAAGAAATGTTGACTGTCAAATCTGATGATGTAGCTGGAAGGGTTAAAATATATGAAACTATAATAAAAGGAGAAGAAAATTTCCAGTCAGGTATACCTGAATCTTTCAACGTATTAGTTAAAGAAATTAAATCTTTAGGACTTAATATTGAATTAAAATAAATTATGAAAAAAGAATTAACAAATATATTTAGTAATAAACCAGTATTAGAGGATAGTTTCAGTAGTATTCGTATTAGTTTGGCCAGTCCCGAAAAAATTAAATCATGGTCTTTTGGAGAGATTAAAAAACCAGAAACTATTAATTACAGAACATTTAGACCTGAAAAAGATGGATTATTTTGCTGCAGAATATTTGGTCCGATTAAAGATTATGAATGTTTGTGCGGTAAATATAAAAGAATGAAATTCAGAGGAATTCTTTGTGAAAAATGTGGGGTAGAAGTAACAAAATCTAATGTAAGGCGTGAGAGAATGGGTCATATTAATCTAGCAACCCCAGTTGCACATATATGGTTTTTGAAATCCTTACCAAGCAGAATTTCCTTAGCTATAGATATGAAATTAAAAGAAGTAGAAAAAATTTTATACTTTGAAAGTTTCATTGTTATTGAACCTGGATTAACATCTCTTAGGAAAAATCAATTATTAACTGAAGAAGAACTTGTAAAATATCAAAACGAATTTGGAGAAGATTCCTTTACTTCTGGCATTGGAGCTGAAGCAATTTTAGAAATACTTCAATCTTTAAATTTAAATGAGGAACGAGATAAACTGTCAACACAGGTTAAAGAATTGAAATCTAAAGTGGCTGAAGAAAGAGCAATAAAGAGATTAAAGTTAATAGACTCATTTATAGGGTCAGGGGGTAAACCTGAATGGATGATATTAACAACCATTCCTGTAATTCCACCAGAACTAAGACCCCTAGTTCCACTAGATGGTGGAAGATTTGCTACGTCAGATTTAAATGATTTATACAGAAGAGTAATAAATAGAAATAATAGATTAAAAAGGCTTATAGATCTTAAATCTCCAGATATAATAATAAGAAATGAAAAAAGAATGCTTCAAGAGTCTGTTGATGCATTATTTGACAATGGTCGAAGAGGAAGAGTTATTACAGGAACAGGAAAGAGACCATTAAAATCTTTATCTGAGATGTTAAAAGGTAAATATGGCAGATTTAGACAAAATTTATTAGGAAAAAGAGTAGATTATTCTGGACGATCAGTAATTGTTGTTGGTCCAGATTTAAAACTACACCAATGTGGTTTGCCAAAAAAAATGGCACTAGAACTATTTAAACCATTTCTGTATGCAAGATTAGATCATTTAGGGCTAGCAACTACAATAAAGCAAGCAAAAAAAATAGTTGAAAAAGAAAAAGAAGAAGTGTGGGATGCATTGGAACATATAATTAGAGAACATCCAATATTATTAAATAGAGCTCCAACTTTACATAGATTAGGTATTCAAGCTTTTGAAGCAAAACTTATTGAAGGGAATGCAATTGAGTTACACCCTCTTGTTTGTTCAGCATTTAATGCTGATTTTGATGGAGATCAAATGGCTGTCCATATTCCATTGAGTTTAGAAGCTCAACTTGAAGCTAGAGTTTTAATGATGTCTACCAATAATATTTTAAATCCATCTAATGGAAAACCTATAATTGTTCCAAGTCAGGATATGATTCTAGGAATATATTATCTTTCTCAAGGATCAGTCAGTTCGAATAAAAAAATAGAAGGCTATTTTGTAGATTCATCAGAAATTGAACATGCTTTAGACTCAAATGCAATTACTGTTCATTCTAGAATAATCTCAAGATTTGAGACATTAAATCAAGATGGAAATATTATTTTTGAAAAATATACTAGTACGGCTGGGAGGTTTTTATTAGCAAATATTTTGCCAAAAAATAATAATATCAAATTTGCATTAATTGATAGAATATTGTCTAAAAAAAATGTATCGGAAATTATTGATCAGGTTTTTAGATTTTGTGGACAAAAAAAAACAGTTATTTTTTGTGACAAAATAAAAGATCTTGGATTTAAATATGCATTTAAAGCTGGTATATCATTTGGTAAAGATGACTTAATTATTCCTGAAAAAAAACAAACCTTGGTTAACAACACTAAAAAAATGGTTGAAGAATACGAAAATCAATATTCAGAGGGATTAATTACTAGAGGGGAAAAATATAACAAGGTAGTGGATGCTTGGTCAAAATGTACTGATCTAGTTGCAGCTGAGATGATGAAAAAAATTTCGTCTCCTACAAAAGATGGTTTGGTTACCAAAGAAAATAATTTAAATTCAGTATTTATGATGGCTGATTCTGGCGCTAGAGGCTCCGCCGCACAAATGAAGCAGTTAGCTGGCATGAGAGGTCTGATAGCAAAACCTTCAGGGGAAATTATTGAAACACCGATTATCTCAAATTTTAAAGAGGGATTAACTGCTTTAGAATACTTTAATTCTACTCATGGAGCGAGAAAAGGTTTGGCCGATACGGCACTTAAAACTGCAAATTCAGGATACTTAACAAGAAGACTCTGCGATGTTGCTCAAGATCTATCAATTAAAAGTGATTTTTGTGGAACTAAAAAAAGCATTGTTTTATCTGAGGTTATTGAAGGTGGAAACATTCTAGTAAGTTTATCTGAGCGTGTATTAGGGCGAATTACCGCGGATGATATCAAAAACCCAATTAATGGAGAAATATTGATAAAGAAAAAAGAAATGATAGATGAAGGAGTTTGTGAAAAAATTGACTCAGCTGGAGTCAAATCAATTAAAGTTTTTTCTGTAATTACATGCGAATCAAAAGATGGAATTTGTGCAACATGTTACGGTAGAGATCTTTCAAGAGGTAAATTAGTAGCTTTAGGAGAGGCTATTGGAATGATTGCAGCTCAGTCGATAGGTGAACCTGGTACACAGCTAACAATGAGAACATTCCATGTTGGTGGAACTGCTCAAATTAAACAAGAGTCCCAGGTAGTTTCTAAAACCGAAGGTATACTTAAAATAATTAATAAAAATTTATTAGAAGATTCTAAAAAAAAATTAGTCATAATGGGTAGAAATACTCAATTGGAAATTGAAGATGACAAAGGTCAACAAATTGCTCTTTACAAAGTGCCATATGGTGCAAAACTTTTTTTTCAGAATGGTGAAAAAATTAAAAAAGGAATTAAAATTTGTGAATGGGATCCATATACAATGCCTGTTATTGCAGAAAAAAGTGGTATAGCAAACTATGTTGACCTTATAGATGGAGTTTCATTGGTTGAGACTGTAGATGATGCTACCGGAATTTCTTCAAAATCAGTTATAGATTGGAGATCTCAATCAAAAAATACAGATTTAAAACCAAGAATCACTTTAAGAGATGCAAGTGGTAATGTTATTAAAAAAGCTGATGAGAATGAAGCCAGATATTACTTAGTTCCAGATTCAATTTTATCGGTAAAAGATGGACAAAATGTTTTAGCCGGAGACGTAATTGCAAGATTACCAAAAGAAACCTCAAAAACCAAAGATATAACGGGAGGATTGCCTAGAGTCGCTGAGTTGTTTGAAGCAAGAAAACCTAAAGAAAGCGCTATAATAGCTGAAAATGATGGTGTTGTAATGTTTGGTAAAGAAGTTAGAGGTAAATTGAAGATATCAATTGAATCAAAATCTGGAGAGCTTTCTAATTATTTAATTCCAAAAGGGAAACATATTAATTTAAACCAGGGTGAAAAAATTAAAAAAGGTGAATATTTGTTGGATGGAAGTCCAGCACCGCATGATATATTGAGAATTTTAGGAGTAGAACAATTAGCAGACTATTTTGTAAATGAAGTTCAAGAAGTTTATAGATTACAAGGTGTTGTCATTAATGACAAACATATTGAAGTAATCGTAAGACAAATGTTAAAAAAAGTAGAAATTAAAGATCCAGGTGATTCAAAATATTTAAAAGGAGAGATAATCGAAAAAAATGAATTTTATGAAGAAAATGAAAAAATGATAAAAAATAAAAAAACTCCTTCTATTGGAGAAAGAGTCTTGATGGGTATAACTAAGGCATCTTTACAAACAAATTCATTTATTTCTGCTGCTTCATTTCAAGAAACGACTAGAGTTTTAACTGATGCATCAATAAAAGGAAAAGTAGATAAATTGAAAGGATTAAAAGAAAATGTAATTGTTGGTAGATTGGTACCGGCAGGAACAGGTACAGTGAAGAATAAGTGGAATTACTTAGCTAGAGAAAAAGATGAAAAATATCTCGCAAGTAAATCAACAGAAAAAATAGTTGAACAGTAAATATTGCCTGAATAACAGAAGATTTCTTACTACAATAATTATTGACAATTTATCGCTCAATTAGTAGTTTAGCCAAAATTTTATGGTTGGAAGTAAGGTATATTAACCTTATACGCTGCCAAAAAAGTTGATTTTATCTTACTTTTTCATCCAAAAAATTGATTAAAAATTATGCCAACAGTAAGTCAATTGATAAGGAAGCCAAGATTGAAATCAAAATACAGGGATAAAGTTCCTGCATTAGAACGTTCACCACAAAAAAGAGGAGTTTGTGTGAAAGTTTATACAACTACACCAAAAAAACCAAATTCAGCATTAAGAAAAGTAGCAAGAGTAAGACTTTCCAATGGACATGAAGTTACATGTTATATTCCGGGAGAAGGACATAATTTACAAGAACACTCAGTAGTATTAATTAGAGGAGGTAGAGTAAAAGATTTGCC